>SKXY01000076.1 GCA_007128175.1 Wenzhouxiangella sp.
CCCCAGCGATGCGAAGTCAACCAGCGTCCTGCACGCTGGCGCAGGGCCACCAGTCGCGAAACGGACGCGCCTTCATGGCCTTCCCTCTCCGTCTCCACGGACGTGCCCGCATCGTCGGACAACGCGGCACGCAAGCCCTCCAGCAGTCGATCGAGCTGCTGCTGAGACGAGAGACCGCCGGCACTGGCAGGCGGCTGCCCTGATGAATCCGTTTCCGACATGCCGTACTCGGTCTCTGCGTGAAATGCCAAGAATGACGGGAAGGCCGGGACATCAGTCCCCGACACGAATGGTGGCGATTCTGCCACAGTGCAGGTATCCCGACCGATTCGATCCTTCTCTGCAACTGGCAACAGCCACACCGACAGGCACTTCCAATTCAACCTGAACTGGCAGTTGACAAGGATTTTGTCCTCGCTAAAGTAAGGAAATGGCCGAGGTGACGTCCAAACTTCAGGTTACGCTGCCCAAGCGCATTGCCGAGAAGCATGGCATTGCCCCGGGTGACGAGATCGAGTTCCAGTCCGCTGGCGAAGTCATCCGGATCATCCCGGCCAGGAGCCGGTCACGCGAGCAACACGACCTTCGCGAACGCCTGCGCCTGTTCGACGAGGCCAGCAAGCGACAGCCCGAGCGCGCATCAAAACTGTCCCTACCCGATCGTCCGCCGACAAAACGAGACTGGCAACGCGAGGATCTGTACACGCGCGGAAAGGAAAGCGGCGAGTAGCCCGGATGCACTCGAGGCTGATTGACACCAATGTCCTGGTCTACCGGTTTGATCCGCGCGCCCCCCTCAAGCAGGAGATCGCCAGCCACGTGCTTCGCGATGGATTGACCGACGACAGCCTGGTGCTACCCCACCAGGCCCGCATCGAGTTTGTCGCCGCCGTTTCCCGCCCCCGCGCCGATCTCGAAGGAGCGCCGCTACTCGACCAGCCCGATGCCCTGCGCGAGGCTGAATCGCTGATGCTTCAGTTCCCCATGATCTATCCGAATCGCGATGTACTGACCACCGCGCTGAGAGGCGTCGCCGCCTAAAAGCTCTCGTGGTTCGACGCCCATCTCTGGGCCTGTGCCGAGACCTTCGGCATTCCGGAAATCCTGTCGGAAGATTTCGAACATGGCCGCCATTACGGCAGCGTACGGATCAACGATCCATTCCTGGACCCCTCAGACAAGATCCACAACTACCGCCGCTCTACAGCCATGGTAGTTAAGGCCCACAATCGGTCACAGATGCCTGGGCGTTGAACTTGAGCCACACGTTACCATTATCTAGGCTGGCTTTCCTTACCTGCATGCGGTTGGCATTGCGCTTGGCTGCCCGCACCCATACACATGATGATTCGCAATAATATTCAAACGATCCTTTTGATTGGCCTTGCGGTCTTCTCCGGCGGCTGCGCCTCCTTGCCCTGGGTAGAAAGCGACATCCCGGAAGGTTTGCAAGAAGCACTCGCACTGATGCAGGCTCCCGATGACCGAGGAACTTACTTGCTTAGACGGTCCTCTTTGTTTGGACATCACATGATCGTCGGAACCCGAATCGTTGGGGAGGATCAGTTTGATCCCGATCAACTCGATTCCGCAGGCGACTGGATGGACGAGGAGAATGGTATTTGCTGGAGCATCAAGGCACCCTCGGATAGCCCGGAGACCCTGAAAGCCATTCAACACGCAATCGAACCTTACCTGTACGATTCGGCAGCACACCTCAGCGAGAGAGGGTTGCCTGGAGGGCTAGAACCACATATCCATATTTACTTTGCTCCGCCCGGGGCGGATGTTGACTTTCAGGCAGCGACCCGGTTTCTTCGCAGGCCGAAACTGAAATTCGTCTACGCCCTGGAAGGGGAAGATCCAGATGAACTGCACGAGTCCATCGCTTCGGCATTGGCTATAGTTCATCATGAACTTGTGCACGCGGCAGCCCATACGGGGGTTCTCACCATCCCCGGTTCTGACCGCGAAACTCGGTCGACGAACGAGGAAACTTTCGCTTACCTCGTTGAACTCTGTGATCAGCACAGGATGGGACGCGTTCATTCGGCATCTCACCAAACTTTCACGTTCGAGGGCATTGGAACGCTCAAGGATCCCGGAAATGCAGGCGCCTGCATCGAGCGTGGCGAGCTGCTTGATTGTGAGCTGGACCACCGAATGGAAATGGGCCCGACCTTCGTGGGACGACTAATGGCCGAGGCTCTCCTTTATCAGCACACTCCTGTGGGCAAGGAACAGGACGCCATTGGGATCGAGTCACTGATCAAGCACAGCACCGAGCTTTCACAGGTGCCGCAGGACTACTTCGACCGCCATCTTAGCGAGGGCCCGCCGGAGGAGTGGTACGAGCTCCTGGCACCGACACACTGAGTGCCGGGACTTCACCGCACCAGCCTTCGGCGGCGACAAGCAAGATCTTGGAGATCTCAGCCCCCTTCGCCGATACTGGTCTAACGCCAAGCACTCATTCGCCCTGATACTACCCCAATCTTTCGAGACGTTCTCGCACGTCTTGGCGATCAATCAGCTGGACATTATCATCAAAGAAACGGACGGTAGTGCCTGGGCCGGGCGGCTTGATATACCCTTGTGTTTTCGTGGGCCTGTGCCTCCACACGATAGGCCGACCTGAAAGTATGGCAATGTACATTCCCTGACTTTCTGCCCGGTAGTATGTAATTTCGTAAAAATGCTCGGATTCTAGCCCTGAATCTCCAGGAACTTTGCCCGCTTCGTGAAATAGGTGCGCGAATTGTTCATCGAGCCTTTCACAGACCTCCAGATCATCTTCATCATCAAGTGGCTCCAAATCATCAACTTTGAGAACTGGCAAATCGAACACAAGCGCTAATTCATCTGGCTGAATTACATGTATCAGGCCACCGTCAAGATATCGCTGCGCCACCTCACGCGTTGATTCAAACACTGGTGGACAGATTGTTCGGAAGTGCCTTTTCTCAACAACATAAGTACCAACCCCGTCATGCCCTGAAGATCCAGAACCTTCAGCCTTTGATTCATGCAGAGATACTTGTGCGGCAGACGCCGCAAGAACGCTAAACGCCAATAGACGAAAAATGATGGACGCTTTCATAACCCAGAACGCGTAGCCGCCCCGGCCCCGCTCTCCACTCCCTGAGGAATCAGGACCACAGGAACCTCCTTCCCCACCAATCATCGTTCGAATTGGGCGCAAACATTGATCTACTGCCATTACCAATTCCACTGTTTTGAGACATTCGCCCACCCCGACCCAGTTACCAACGGAAGCGGCGCACATCCAGCAGGGCATTCCGGCCATGCATTAACTCGGCAACCGAATAACTGCGGTATTCGTTGCACGGCAATTGCAGACACTAATCAATACACGGAGAGAGAAATGCGCAGACCATTACCCATCAAGCCAACACCTCCACTTGGATTGATTCAAACGCTACAGCGGGTCGCGGTAAAAATCAAATTTCTCCGGCGCAAGCCATTGAAGCACGTGATGTTTCCGACGCTGTAGTGCACGAGATGGCCGCTGCTCACGTGCCAATGCCGAAGCATCCCTCAGAAAGGGGCAGTTTGCTGATGACCTGTCTCGATAGCAAATTTCCTACAAGGGTTGGGGCGGCATTGCCATCGCTCTCGAGCGTAGCGCGCTAAAGACTTGTGCGGCCGGTTGGACGAGGTATTTGGTGCCCGGGATAGGGCGGCTAAAGGCCGGCCGAAAACTCTCGGTGACTTTCTTCTTACACAGCAACCCCTCACCCGACTTCATTAGCTACAGCAATCTGCATTTGGCTCACTCAGGCCGTTGCCTTTATCATAAGCTACCTGGCAACAGCGTATTTTCTAAAGAGTGCCCGGGCTTTGCCGGGGGGGCATTTACTATAAGAATCAGGGGAGCACCTGATCAGTGGCAGATACTCCTCCGGGAAAACATGGCTGGTAAGATTCCAGCCACCATTGCCTATGGGCAACGGAAGACCGAAGCCTACTCAACCACTGATTGGTAATAAGATTCACCAGTCGCGTTGTTGACCGTCAACACCCCAATCATCTGGTCACCTGCCATCACATGATAAGTACTGAAGTCTCCGGTTGTTCCTTGATAATCGTTCCAAATGTCACCACCGGAACCACCCCGCAAGCCATGGTCATCCAGCTTGCCAAGATCCAAAACGATTCTTCCTGTTGTCCCGGTTGCCAAATGCTCAAATACAAGCACTGCCACACCTTCTTTTGGCAACCCGGCAGATCTGTAGGCAATCCTTTCATCGCTTGTAATACGATCAAATTCAACAGCATCAGCTTCATCAAGCGACGTTGCAATTGCTACCGACGAAACCATCAGAGCCGTAATGAGCGCCAACACTACATTTTTCATAACAACTCCTACAGATAGGGTTTACATTTAACCTACCCCGCGTGGACCCTAACATCACGCCGTCGGCTCGGTCAAGCAACTTACTGAACGATGGAAAGGAGACATTTTTATCCCTGGAATCTGGTGCTGCTCGAAAGTTGAACATTCTCACCAGGGTCCGGTAGAACTCGATAAATCGTCAAGAACGATAGACATGATCAACATGTCACGGCCTCCTAGGGTGGCGTCAACTTGAGCGCAAAAACCTCCCAGCCCTGGAGAACCCTCTCATGTACAACGGCAAGACCTTAGTTAGCCCAGCTGATGGAGTTTCTGCCCTGGATTACTCCTCATCGTCAGTCGCTACCAGGGAGACCTTTTCAAGCTCCCAAATCCGCCGTCTAGGTGCATGCCCGATCGATCTGCAGGCCCACACCCCCGGTTTCATCCATACCTCCGACGGCAAGTGGCGCGATATCAACGTACTCGACATCCTGCTCATCGAACCCGGCGCCTTCTATCATGGACCGGGCCCATGTCGATTCTGAACGGTCCTGCGCGCTCCATGTCGCTGGCGCCGGCCGATCTGGCCAAGGAGGGGGCGCACTTCGATCTGCCGATTGCCGTGGGCCTGATGGCTGTCTCCAGGCAGGCGGAAGCCGGCGATCTCGATCAGTGTGAGTTTCTCGGAGAACTGTCGCTGACCGGACGACTGCGCTCCATCAAGGGTGCATTGCCGCCATCATTCGGGGGCGTCATGCTGGCTGACGACTGATCCTGCCATACCGTGGGTTTGAGCCGCTTGACATGGCATCGACCGTCTCCTGACCCGCTGGCACGCGACGCTATCAATTTGAGCCTGAATATGGTGGGAATTGATATACCAGAAGCATGAAGGGCCACCCAACTGGGCGGCCCTTCTGTCCTGATCCTCTAACTAGAGAATCCAGACATTCATGCCTGACAAGCAGCCTATTGCGGCATGTCATCATGCTCATCGTCGTCATCATCCTGAGGTGGCGGCTCATACTCCCACTCGAAAGCTATCGTTATCCAGTCCGAGTAATCACCTCCTTGGAACTCGTACGTGACCTGATAGTCGCATGCCCCGCCGTCGCTGCCGTAGCCGGTCCAACTAAAGTCAGCCGTGGTACCAGGCTCTACGCCGAAGGGTGAAGGTGTGTGGGAATCCGGGTCGTCATTGCAGGACGAACTGCTGAGAAGCCCAGGCGTATCGGGGTTCTCGACACCAAGCCGTTCAAGAGTCCTTCCTTCGTATCGCCCTTTGCCAAGATAATGCACGCCGCCGACTTCTTCCACATCATGGCCAGGGAGAACCGCACGAATGCCGAACAAGTGCCAGCGATCCTGAGCAAAGACATAGAGCCCATATAGATCGTGACCCGACTCCATCCTCTCGATTCGCTGCTCAAAAACTACGGCACCGCTACTCTCCTGCATGGTCTTCGGAACAGCCCAGTCGGGACTAAACTGATTAGCCAAAAAGTACAGGTCAAGCTCGGCCAACTCGTCTGCTAAGTTGCCTGCTTTTGCTGGCCCCGAGAAATTCAAGGCTGTTAGTGTGAACAATATAAAGCCGAAGTAGCGCATTACTGCCTCTTTATAGACTATTACTTGATTGGTTAGCCCCTGCTTACAAAAGCGCCTTTGCTACCGCTGCATTACACTGCGGCGGTTACAACGCTAACATGTAAGAAAAAGCAGAATCAAGGGTCCAGAGAGTAGGTGTTGGTAGCACGTATTCTGTCGGGTGTTGTAGCGAGTGAGTTCTCCGGTTCTCAAGGGCCATCCTTAGGAGGTGACCGATGCGACGGACAAACTGCTACAGGAGATCTGGATCAAAAGATTCAAAAATGCCCTTGACGGCGGGCAGTAACGCCGTCTCTCCCAGGCTAAGGCCGCCCGTCTACTGGGCGTGCATGAGCGCACCTTCCGACGCTACATTGACCGCTATCACGACGGTGGCTGGACGGCCTGGTCGACAAGCGGCTTAGTCAGGCCTCACACCGCCAGGCGCCGGTCGATGAAGTCCTGCGACTGGAAGGCCTCTACCAAGAGCGCTACGACGGCTGGAACGTCAAGCACTTCGACTGGCACTACCGCCACCGCCATGTCGACACCCGCAGCTACACCTGGGTCAAGAACCGTTTGCAGAAAGCCGGGCTGGTCAAGAAGGTGCCAGGCTGCCACTGAGACCTGATCGTGACCATGGACGATGCCACCAACGAACACTACTCGATGTTCTTCGTTGACAAGGAAGGCACTGCCTCAAGCTTCCGTGGGGTGGCCGAGACCATCGCCAGAAACGGCCTGTTCTGCTCGCTCAACACCGACCGGGGCTCACACTAACCCCGATTTGGGTCGGTCTGGTCGTGTATCTGATACGCGTGAGTTGGTCGCGCACCAGAATCATGTCCTGGTCTACGACTTGCCTGGCGACATGGTGCGCGTTCTGCGTGTACTGCACGGCAGTGGCCACCACAGCGGTAAGCCAGCCTGGATCACAATCCACGTCTGACACGAACCAGGGTGGCAAGCCAACTGCGGCGTCGAAACTCTGGCCGCTCATCGCGCACTCAGAGATCAACAGAGGCCTGGAAAGGCACTCGTGCATGGCAAATTTCCTACAAGGGTTGGGGCGGCATTGCCATCGTTATCGAGCAGCGCGGGCGGCACCATGAAGGTCGGAATCCACCAGCGAGTGATCGATCATGGGACTGGCCACCATTCATTCACGGGCCGCCGTCGGCATCGACGCGCCTGAAGTGACCGTCGAGGTCAACCTGTCGCCGGGGTTGCCGCTGTTCGGTATCGTCGGCTTGCCGGAAACCGCCGTTAGGGAGAGCAAGGACCGGGTGCGCGCAGCCATTCGCAACTGTGAGTTCAAGCTACCTTCCTGGCGCACCACGGTATCGCTGGCGCCGGCCGATCTGCCCAAGGAAGGCGGGCGTTTCGATTTGCCGATTGCTGTCGGCGTGCTGGTCGCCTCCGGGCAGATCGAGGCCAGCGATCTGGATGACTGGGAGTTTCTTGGCGAGCTGTCGCTGACCGGGCGTTTGCGCGCAGTCAAGGGGGCGTTGCCGGCTATCATTCGCGCCCGCGACGCCGGGCGCAAGATGGTGCTGCCGCGCGCCAGCGCCGAGGAAGCCGGGCTGGTGGGGAATGCCCGGGTGTTCCTGGCCGAGTCGCTGGCCGAGGTGGCCGCGGCACTCAACGGTCACCAGTCGCTGCCGCGTGCTGAACCCGTCGCGAGCGAAGTCGAATTCACCGGCCCCGACCTGGTCGATGTGCTCGGCCAGCACCGTGCCCGTCGCGCACTGGAAATCTGCGCTGCCGGCGGCCACAATCTCCTGTTGATCGGCCCGCCGGGCACCGGCAAGACTTTGCTGGCCTCCAGGCTCCCCGGCATTCTGCCACCGATGGAAGAACACGAGGCGCTGGAAGCAGCGGCAGTGGCTTCCGTGGCCGGACTGGGCCTGGACCCGGCCACCTGGAAACAGCGCCGCTTCCGCACGCCGCATCACACTGCTTCCGGCGTGGCCTTGGTCGGTGGGGGCTCGAAGCCCCGTCCCGGCGAGATCTCTCTGGCCCACGCGGGCGTGCTCTTTTTGGATGAACTGCCCGAGTATTCCAGGCATGTGCTGGAAGTGTTGCGCGAGCCGCTGGAATCGGGTCGGGTGGTGATTTCGCGCGCGGCGGTTCAGGCGGAATTTCCGGCTGATTTTCAGCTTGTTGCGGCGATGAACCCTTGCCCGTGCGGCTATGAGGGCGATCCGTCAGGGCGCTGCGGGTGCACGCCCGACCAGATCCAGCGTTACCGGGACCGGATTTCCGGACCGTTGCTCGACCGCATCGACCTGCATGTGGAAGTGCCGCGCCAGTCGCTCAAGGATCTGCCGTCCGGCGAGCCCACTTCGAAGGTGCGTGAACGGGTGATGACCGCTCGCGAGATCCAGGCGACACGCGGAACGGTCAATGCGCGGCTGAATGTCGGCGGCATCCGCGACCATTGCGCGCTCGACCCCAAGCTCTCGAACCTGCTCGAACAGGCCTGCGAACGCCTCCAACTATCGGCCCGCGCCCACCACCGCATCCTGCGCGTGGCGCGCACCATCGCCGACCTCGACGGCAGGGAGAAGATCGAGACGGCACACCTGACCGAGGCCATCGGCTATCGCCAGCTCGACCGACGCAGCAGCACCTTGGCACGCACAGCGTAGGGAGGCACTCCCACCGTTGCGGCATCTCGATTGCCAGTGAATTCCAATGGCTTGCGACGCAGCGGGTGGTACCCCGTCGCCCGGGGCCGGAAAAGGCCAACGACTCCAGCGGTCAATTCATGTCATGCCGGCGTTTGGTTGCCGACAAGATCATCACAGCGCCACTTCAAGAGCCAAGACTTCGACCAACCATTGGAGTGCTTGATTGAACGGATGGATTGGTGCCAGTTTCCGGGCCTTCTCCGCCCCCGGCCGAGGGGGCACCACCCGCTGCAGAACGCCGGAGGCGCGTCAAGACACCCCCACCCCCGTTTCGAACATTGGAATTTCGGTCATTCGGATTTGTTTGTGATTTGGTGCTTGGAAATTCGGACTCGAGAGCACAATCCATCACCCAAGCATGAAACCGCTAAAGACTCCCTATCGGCATCCAGATCAAAAGTCAGACAGCATATTGACGTTACGCACCAAACGCTTCTTTTCACGCTCGGCGCGATCGCGCAGGGACTTGAACAACTCGGTCTGTTCGGGGAGCGTGCTGGCCCGCTCCAGTTTGCCGAAGAACTCGCCGAACCATTCGGCCACGTCCAGTGCGGCGTCGAGCAGTTCGTTGGCGCTCACGTCGGGATGCTGCAGGGTGGCCAGGCGCTCGCGCACGACGTGGTCATCGAGATCGGCCGGTTCCCATTCTTTCAAGACGGCATTGATCGAATCGCGCGAGTAGCCGTGCAGCGCCTCTGCCGACTTGTTTTCCATCGCCTCCAGGTATTCGAGCAGCAGGTGCGCCCTGGGATCGCTGACGTTGGCATCCAGCGCCTTGTAGGTTTCGCCCAGTTGATGATGCAGATGCTCGATGTAGGCGAGGATGTCGCGGGTTTCGCTGAGCTTCATCGTCCCTTCTCCTTGAGTGTCGACATGGACAGTATAGGACCGAACCGCGCGCACCGGTGATGGCGATGATTCCCGAATCAGCGCACCTTAGGACCACCACCGACCAGAATCTCGTCGACGGCGGCGAGTACCGCATCGGCCTCGTCGATGCGATTGGGCCAGTGCGGCGACAGGCGCAGCCAGCCGTCGGGGCTGGCGCTGGCGATACCGTGTCCAGCCAATGCCTGGGACCAGGCCGGGCCGGCGGCAGGGTCGTCGGTGCGTACGCTGAGAATGCCGGAGCGACCGTCGACCTCGCTCATTCGGGCACTGGCGAAACCGCGCTCGATGAGACCCGGCTCGACAGCCTCATGCCAGGCCTGGACATGTTCGAAGATACTGCCGACGCCAATGGCATCGATCAGTCCGACGCTGGCCTCCAGCCCGGCCGTGGCCAGGGTATGCGGCGTGCCGGACTCGACCATGCGCGCGGTGCTCAAAAGGGGTCGGTCGTAACGCAACTCACCCGGTGAACGGGTCAGGAAGGCGAAGGGATCCTCGTGACTGAGCCAGCCGGCGACGTTGGGCTCCAGGCGCGTGGCGGCCGCGTGGCGCGCGTAGAAGCAGCCCGTGCCCTCCGGCCCCATCAGCCACTTGTGGCTGCCGCAGGTCAGGTAGTCGATGGCGCAGGCCTCCACGTCAAGTGGCACCACGCCCATCGCCTGGATGGCATCGACGAACAGTTCGCTGTCGTGACGGCGACACAACGCGCCGATGGCTTCCAGCGGCATGCGCTGGCCGGTTGTGAACTGGACGGCGCTGACGGCGACCAGGCGAATGCCGGCGCGCAGATGATCTTCCAGCTTTTCCAGTGCACCGGCCCGGTCGGTGCGGAAATCATCGGCATTCATCCACACCAGCTCCAGGCCCTCACGCTGGGCGGCTTGCTGCCAGGGCGTGATGTTGGTCGGAAACTCGCCGTCGAACAACAGCACCCGGTCACCGCGCCGCCAGGGCAGGCCCAGCGCCACCGCAAGCACGCCGGCGGTGGTGTTGGCCACCAGTGCCAGGTCCTGCGCCGGCGCACCGATCAAGTCGGCCAGTTGCGCACGCAGTCGCTCACGCCGCTCGACTTCTGTCGCGTAACAGCCCATGCCGTCGCGGGCGTACTGCGCCAGGCAGGCACTGACTGCATCGATGACCGGTTGCGACGGCGGCGAGAGTGATGCGTGATTGGCGTAAACACGCGTGGCCAGCTCGGGAAACAAATTCCGGCTGCCCAGACTCGGCAGATTTACGGGATCGCCGGCAGCCGCCATTACCGTTGCACCTCCTCGGGCAGTTCACCATCGCGTTCCAGCGCCTGTATCCACTCGATCAGCTCGTCGAGCGGATGCAGTTCGGCGACGTCACGGATACCAATAGGCGTGGTCTCGATCAAGGGCTGTCCGGGATGGTCCTGCCCGTGCAGCCACTGCCAGGTGACCTGGCCGGGATAGAAGACGGGCACGTCGGTATAGCTGACTTCAGCCGCGTCCAGATCGCCCTCGACCCGGCGAGCAACCAGTTCGGGTTTATTCCCCTCCGCGGTGTTTTCACTGCCGTCGTCAAGGTAAAGCGTCAGTGGCAGCGATACCCGGTGCCAGCGGGCGCCGTAGCCGCCGGCATGCACGGCAAACGCCACGCTGTAGCGACCGCCCGGTTTCAGCATCTTGCTGTCGAGCGCATCGGGCGCTTCCAGGGAGCGTGTCAGTGCAATCCGCCAGGCACCGTCGCGGTAGTTTCCCGACGCGTCGATGGCGCCGCGGCTGCCGGAAGGCTCGCGCAGGAAGCGCTGCGGAATGACGTCGCCTTCCTGCCAGTCTTGGCTGGCGCCGAAGGGCACGGCGTTGTCCTCGCTCAAGTAATAAGGGTCGTCCTGGCTGTAGCCCTGCTCGATCAGCCGTTCCCACTCCAGCGCATGGAAACCGGTCTGGTCCGGGTCGAACATCCAGGCCGGCTGCCCGGTGTCGTCATCCCAGTTGGTGGTGTACATGCCTCGGCCGTCGGCCGATAGGCGGTAGTGCAGTACCAGGCCGTTGTCGGCCTTGCCGACCGGGTGGGAACGATGTGCCCGCCACTGCCACAGGTCGAGGAACTCCCCGCGCTCGCGCATCTCGGCCAGCTCCTCTTCGGAACGGGTCTTATCCCAGGCCGCCTCGCTGCGATCTCCGCGGCGGGTATCGGGCAGGTACTTGCGCACGTCGCTGCGTCCCATGGTCTCGCCGAGCAGCGGATGATCGGTGACGGCTTCGGTATCGGCGGCCGAGTCCAGCGTGCGCATGCCCTCGTGCGCGGTCATGAAGCCGCCGAAGCGGGAGAAATCCTCGACCGTACCGTCATCGAGCAGCATGGAAATGCGGTCCTCGTAGAGCCCGTGCGGATCGGGTCCGGGGCCGCCGGAACCATGACGCACCCACTCGCCATCGGTGTAGCGCCAGACCTGGTGATACCAGGAGGGTGAATCGGTCTCGAAGCGGTAGCGGATCTGCACGGCCTCGTCGTTGTAGAGCACGGCCACGCCAAGCCTGGTGATCTCGCCGGCGTCATCCGGAATGGCCGCCGCCTGCATGCCGGCGGCCAGCAGCAGGACGGCCGATAGGAGAACAGAGGAGATAGGTTGCATGGTTTGTGAACTCGCCTGAGGGACTCGGAGCTTGATTCTAGCGCCCTAGTGCGCCTTCAACCGATCGATGCGCAGCCGTTCGCGACCGTCGAACAGTCGTCGGCTGCCGGCACTGACCGCGAGGACGGTGCCGAAACCGGTGCCCACGGTGATGGTGAACATGATCAGGATCTGGTACTTGACGGCCAGCGCCGGTGGCGTGCCGGCAAGGATCTGGCCGGTCATCATGCCCGGCAGGCTGACGATGCCCGCTGCGGCCATGGCATTGATCATCGGCATCATGCCCGAGCGCATGGCCTCGCGCCGGAGATCGCCGATGGCCTGCTTCCAGTCCTGGCCCAGCATCAACCGGTTTTCGATGACCGCACGCTGGCGCCAGGCCGATTCGGTCAGCCGGTCCAGGCTCAGCGCCACGCCGGTCATGGTGTTGCCCAGCAGCATGCCGAGCAGGGGAATGGCGTACTGCGGCGTGTACCAGGGCTCCGGGCCGATGATCGCAGCCAGGGTCAGCACAGTCACCGAAAAGGCGGAAACGAACATGGACACTGTGCCGATACCGAAGGCCCAGCCGCCGGTCAACCGGTACTTCTGGCGCGCCATGACCTCGCGACCGGCCACCAGCAGCATGACCAGCGCCATCAGCGCAATCCACGGCAGGGATCCGACCGTGAACAGCGCCTCAAGCACCAGGCCGATCAGGGCCAGTTGCACCATGGTACGCGCGGCGGCAATCAGCAAGGGGCGCCCGATGTCCAGTCGTGCCAGGTGCGTGCAGACAGCCAGCAAAAGCACCAGTGCGCCGGCCACCGCCAATTGCCACCATGAAAGCTCGATGATATCCATCAGGCCGGCTCCAGGCAGCTTCCGCGAATGCTGTAGTGGCGGCCGCCCACTCTTTCGATCTGGCCGGCATCGTGAGCCACCCAGATCGCCGGCAAACCGTGCTGCCGGATCCAGTCAGTTATCCAGCGTTCCACCCTGCGGGTCGTCTCGTTGTCGAGATTGGCAGTGGGTTCGTCGAGCAGCAGGGCGAGTGGCCGACAGGACAGCGCGCGCAGCAGCGCCAGCCGCTGTTTCTCCCCGGACGACAGGCGCGCCACCGTCCAGCCCACGGCTTCCGCGGGCAGATCCAGCTCGGTCAGCGCCTCGGGCACGGGCCGGCAGAAATGCTCGCCCACCGTGTCGGCCCACCACTGGCTTTCGGCCGGGACTAGCATGACCTGCCGCCGCCACTGGTGGGCGGTCATTGACTCCCGATCGACACTCCCCAGCAATACCCGACCGTCGTGGGGCTCCAGGTCGGCCACCGCGCGCAGCAGGCGCGACTTGCCCGACCCGGACGGTCCGGAAAGGCAGACGATCTCGCCGGGAGCGACTTCAAGGTCGACGTTGACCAGGCCGCCAACGCTCAATCCCTGCAGCTCGAGTCGGGCGAGTTGCATGGCCATCCCCATGTCATTGATGTGCGGACACCGGGCCAGTGTATCCGCAACCGGCCTGCGTCCCATACGATTGGGCATACCCGTTCATGCACCGTTCACCCGGAAACGACCGGGGCAGTTACCATAAGCGACAAGTGTCTGGCTTCTTTTCGAGTAGGTTCCCTTGCTCAGATTTTCACTGATCTGTTTTCTGGCCTTGAGTCTGTCGGTTGCCGCCCGTGCGGATTCCGGCACTGTGGTCACCGAAATTTCCGGCGTCAGCGGGGAACTGCTGGAGAACGTTCGCATGAGCGTATCGCTGGTGCGGGCAGAAAACCTGGACGAAGTTTCCGTCTGGCGCCTGCGGCAGATGGCCACCGATGCGCGCGCCGAGGTCCGCGAGGCATTGCGGCCCTTCGGTTATTACCGTCCCAGGGTCGAGGTGCGTCTGGACGAGCCCGCAAGCGAGGGGGAACCCTGGCGTGCCGCACTGCAGATCGATCCGGGCCGGCCGGTGCGCGTGCATGCCGCGGATATCCGGATCACCGGTGAGGGCGCCGATGATCCAGACATGCTGGAATGGCGCTCGGAGTGGCCACTGCCCGAAGAAGCCGTGTTGCGACACAGCGAATGGGAAAGTGCCTGGCGCGGCCTGGAACGCCTGGCCGAGCAACGCGGCTATTTCGATGGCCGCTTCACCAGCCGGCGAATCCAGGTTGATCCCGACCGCGGCCGGGCCGACCTGCGCCTGGTCTACGACACCGGCCCGCGCTACCGCTTCGGCACCTACCAGGTCGCTGATGCCGACTTCTCGGGCCGGCTGTTCAACCGCCTCACCATCATCGAAGCGGATGAACCCTACGATATCACCCGGGTCGACGAACAACGAGATGCGCTGGTGCGCTCGGGGCTTTTCCGGCGCGTCATCGTCGAGGAAAAGCGCGACAGCGATGAACAAATCGTTGACCTCGACTACCAGCTCGAGACACGCCTGCCCAACACCTATCGCGCCACGGCGGGATTCGGTACCGATACCGGCGGACGCCTGCAACTGGGCTGGGAACGCCACTACCTGTCCCGCCGCGGCAACCGCCTTGACTCGGCCCTGGGCCTGCAGCAGCGCAACAATGAATTCGTGTTCCGATCGGAGTACCAGCATCCACGAGGCAGCACCCCGTCCGACTTCCTGACCGCCGGTGTGTTCCTCAGGCGTGAACAGGACAATTTCCGCTTCATCGACGAGAACCGTCTCGAACCGGTGTTCGAGTCCTTCGAAGGCCGGCGCGAACAGTCTGAGGTCAGTTTCGGACGTCTGCAGGAGCGCGGCTGGCTGCCTGGCCAGTTTCAACCGATCGAAGAACGCATCAGTATATCGCTGCTGCACGAATCCTTCGACGCTTTCCGGGAAGCCCGCTTTTCCGAGGAGAACGACGCCCTGCTGGCCGCCAATCCCGACCTGGAGGAGTTCCTGCGCACCAGCACCGATACCCTGTCACTGGGCGCACGCTGGCGGCTGCCCAACATCAGCGGCAGCGGATTCCACACGCATGGACAGGTAATCCGTGCTCACATACTGGCTGCGCATGAGTCACTCGGCTCTCCGGTCAGCTTTACCCAAGGCTACATCGGCGGGCGCTGGCATCACCTGTTTGGCGATCGCCACAAGCTCCTGCTCCGAGGCGAAGCCGGCTATACCGAGGCCCGTACCCGGGAGCTTGACGTGGTGCTCGATGATCGTCAGCTTGAGTTGTCGCTGACCGAGCTGCCCGAGCGCTACCGCTTCAAGACCGGCGGTGACCGCAGCGTGCGCGGCTACGGCTTCGAGAACCTCAGCACCAACCGCAATGGCGCCAATCATCTCATCGTCGGATCGGTCGAATACGAGTACCGCGTTGGCGAGAACTGGTCACTGGCCGCTTTCTATGATATCGGCAACGCCTTCAACGACCTCGGCAATCCCAAACTGCGCCGTGGCGCAGGCGTTGGCTTCCGCTGGTATACCCTGATCGGGCCACTGCAGGTCGACATCGCTTCTCCATTCGACGACCCGGATTCCTGGCGACTGCACTTCACCATCGGCACGCAACTGCTATGAAGAAACTGTTGATCATTATTTTGATCCTGATCGCGCTGCTTGCCGGCGGCCTGGTCACAGCCTGGTGGTGGCTGACCGACACCCGCAGCGGCGCCGAATGGGCTCTGAATCGGGCCGTGCCATATCTCGATGTGCTCGGCTGGGAACACGTCGAGGGCGGCCTGGGCAGCGGGCTGGTCGTGGAAAATGTGGTCCTGGAACAGGCCGGCACGCGCGTAACCGTCGCCCGGCTGGAACTGGCCGCACGCATTCACCCGCTGGCCGGGCCGCGCATCCATGTCCAGCGCCTGCACCTGCGCGGAGCCGATGTCTTTCTGCCAGAGCCGGCGGAGGAGCGGGAACCATCTGAACCATTCGATCCCGGCATGCTGGCCATTCCGCTGGCTGTGGATGTCGATGACCTGCTCATCGAAGCATTACGGCTCCATCCGCACGAAGGCGATGGGCAAGTGGTCGATCGGTTGAACTTCGCCGGTCATTACTCCGATCACATCCGGATTGACCGCCTCGCGGTGACGGCTCCGCAGGGCAACATCGAGGGTAGCGGGCAATGGGCGCTGACCGAGCCCTTTTCCACCCGGCTCGAATTTGAGGCATTGGTGGCCATCGACGAGGGAACCGACCAGGCGCTGGATCTCGGAATTCGCGGTCCCTTGTCTTCGCTGGAGGTTGATATCGATGCTCGCGGACCAGCAACCGCAAGTGGACAGGCCCGGGTTCGCGGCCTGCCGGAAATGCCGTCAGGCAGTGTTCGACTTGCCGGCGGGCTGACCGGCTGGCCGGGAATCGACCTGACCCTTGACGATCTCAGCCTCGACGCCGAAGGTGCGGCCGATGACTGGTCGTTGGTGCTCGATACGCGCACCAGCGGCATGGACCTGCCGCCGGCCCGCTGGCAAGTCGAAGCGACCGGCGACCTGGAACGGGTGGATATTGAATCACTGAGAAGCGAAATCCTGGATGGTGAGGTCCTGGCCCGCGGCTGGCTTGAATACGGTGGCGACGCCCTGGCTGCCAGCATCGAGATGCAGTTGAGCGCGCTGGACTTTACCACCCTCTACCCGGATTGGCCGGAACAGGGCCGGGTCGATGGTGAGCTGGCGGCCCGTCTGGACGGCGAGGAGATCCACCTCGACCGGCTCAACCTGTCCGCTCCCCCCACCGATTTCAGGCTGAGCGGCAATGGCCGCTTCATACCCGCTGCCGATGAACTGGCACTGGAGCTGGAATGGATCGACCTGGCCTGGCCGCCGCTGCTGGACGAGGGCGAACCGCTACTGGCGAGCGAGTCGGGCGGCGTTCGCCTGAGTGGTCGCATCAGCGACTGGCGGCTGGAGCTCGACGCCCTGTTGGCAACTTCTGACCACCTGCCCGGCGGCGAACTCGGACTGCGCGCAACCGGTGGCGAAGAAAGCGCCCACATCGAGCGACTGGATCTGGACCTGGGCGAGTCGGGCCGGCTGGCGGCCACGGGAGCGCTGGATTGGGCACCGAAAATCAACACTCGCATCGAGCTTGAACTGGTACGGATCGATCCCGGCCGTTTCGTTGCCCAACTGCCCGGCTACATCGATGCCCGCGCCTCGATCACGGCCCGGCAGAACGACCGCTGGAACATCGACCTGCAACTGGATCAGCTCGAAGGCCAACTTCGGGATCATGCCGTCGCGGGCCATGGCCGACTGCAGTTGGCCGACGATACGCCCGAAGCCGCGCAGCTCGAGATCGCGCTGGGCGACAACCACATCGACATCTCCAGCGACGACGGCGAACAATGGCTATGGCGCCTGGATGCCAGCGCCCTCGATCAGCTCTGGCCCGACATTTCCGGGATGGCTTTACTCGAGGGCACGCTGGCACCACACGCCCGCAAGCTGCGCGCCCACGGCGAAATAGAGAGCGCGGGTTTCGCTGACTTTTCCGTTGATCGTGTCCACCTGGATACCGAACTGGACTGGGGTGAGCAACCACGGGTGGATGCCAACCTCAGGCTCAGCGATCTGGATCTCAACCCATGGGATCGCATTGACCAGATCGAGCTGGTGGTGACCGGCGGCTGTGTCGACCATCGCGTTGAGTTCAATCTGTCGGGCATGCGTGGCACGTTGGATCTGGCCGGCCGCGGCACGCTCGATGGCTGCCTTGCCGACTATTCCGGCTGGAATGGCCATATCGAACGGCTCTACCTGGGTGAAACCGTGGCCGGCAACTGGCAGCTGGCCGAGGGCCTGCCAATTCGCCTCGGCCCCGATGCCACCGAAGCCGGGCCCGGCTGCCTGCGCGCCGTGGGGGACGGCGAAGGGCGCCTTTGCCTGCGTGAGTTGCTTATCGACGGCGACAGCCACGCCCGCATCGGCATTCACCAGGTGCCCATGGACCTGTTCCTGCTGCCGCTCGACCCGGTCTTCACCCTGACCACCCCCCTGTCGGGCCAGGTCGAGGCCGCATGGGGTACATCCGGGCTGAGCAGGCTGGTCGGCCACCTGGAACTGGAACCCGGCGCCTTGCGTGCGCTGGGAGACGAAGACGATCTGCTCGCCATCGACTCCGTGCGCCTGGACTTCACCCCGGAAGGTGACCACGGACTGCTGCTCGATCTCCTGGCCCGACTTGAAGGCGACAGCGAGTTGAACGGCCAGGCTCATGTCATCGACCTGCGCGACCCGACCAGCACCATGATCAATGCCGATGCCAATCTCGACCTGCCCGACATTGGCGCATTCAATCACCTGGTGGCCGAACTCGATCAACTGGGTGGGCGGTTGCACGCGCGAATCAACCTGGCCGGCAACTTGAATGCCCCGAACATCAACGGTCGCCTGAGCATTGATGACGGCTACCTGGCCCATGCGCCACTGGGTCTACGGGTCACCGACATTGATCTGGCCCTGGAGGGCGTGACCGACCACGCCACGCTCGTCGGGCATATGAAATCAGGCGATGGACAGCTCGACATCGACGGTGCCCTGACACAGGAGCCGGACGGCTGGTCCATGGAGGCCGCCATCGATGGCGAGCGTTTTTCATTTGCCGATGTCGACTGGCTGCGAATCGAGGCCAGTCCGTCGATCCGTCTGACCGGCAAGCGCGAGCGCCTGGACATCGACGGTGACATTCACGTTGATCGACTGCGCGGCGGCCTTCCACCCGGCGCCGGCGAACGGGTCAGATCCTCGGGCGATGTCGTCGTCCTCGGCGAGACCGAAGAAGAAGAGCTGGACGCACCGGTGCGGCGGCTTTACGGCCGACTTGGCATTCATGTCGGAGATGATGCACGCATGTCGGCACTGGGGCTGCAGGCGCAGCTGGCCGGCGGCGTGGAGCTGCTTTGGAATGGCACCCCGGAGCCACGCGGTCGCGGCGCCATCCTCATTCCGTCAGGTTCCTACCGAGCCTACGGCCAAAACCTTGATATCCGGGACGGAGAAGTGCTTTTCACCGGCCACCCGCTCGACAACCCGCGCCTCGACATCCGCGCCGTAAGAGATATATTCGGTGATCCACGCGTCGAAGCTGCCGGCGTCCACATCCGTGGCCCTGCGCAGGATCCAATCATCGATTTGTTTACCGATCCGCCAACCACCGACGAGAAGGCTCTGGCTTACGTGGTGACCGGCGCCGACTTCGATCACGCCGGCGGCCAGGCCGCCGTCAACGTTGGTTTCTACCTGCTACCGCGCTTGTTCGTCAGCTACGGCATCGGCCTGTTCGAAGCCGGCAATGTGCTCTCCGGTCGCTACGAGCTGTCTGATCGATGGGGTGTTCGCGTCGTATCCGGTGAGCGCGATACGGGCGTTGATATTGGGTACATTACGGACAGGTAGAAAGGTGAAAGGGTAGAGGAAGAGAGGGAAGAGGGAAGAAGGGCGGGCTCTCCCCACGCTTCATACATCTCCCCCGCTTCAATAGCCTCTAGAATGTCCGAAACTCCAGTATTCGGAAGAGACACCATGAACGAATCCCGCTCACTGCAAGAAACCTACGCCCCCCACAATGCCTGTTTCGGTTGTGGCCCCAGCAACGAAAAGGGGCTGAGAATCCGCTCGTTCGTTAAGGGCGAGCGGGTGATGGCGGACTGGACGCCCGAAGCGCACCACGAGGCCTTTCCCGGCATACTCAACGGCGGCATCATCGGCTCGCTGCTCGACTGCCACATGAACTGGACCGCCGCCTGGCACCTGATGGAATCGCAAGGGCTGGAAAAGCCACCCTGCACAGTCACCATGGAATATGCCGTAAAACTGCGCCGCCCCACCCCCACCGACGGGCCGCTGCAACTGGAAGCCTGGGTGACCGATACCGATGGCGACATCGTCACCGTCGAGGCAGAACTTTTTGCCGGCGGCAAGCTTTGCGACGTGGCCACCGGGCGGTTCGTTGCCGTCAAGCCGGGGCATCCCGCCTATCACCGCTGGTAGGTGGAGTAGGCACCGGGTGGTGCCGGGCAAACCGGCGGCACCCGGTTCGATGGGTTGGGAGTTAAATGAAGCGGTCGCCGTTTTCCCCGCCCTGCTATCCGCGCGGTGTGACGCAATCAACGACGAACTGCATCCACGGATGATCAATCACGTGCCCCAGCCACGGCCCCAGCGCCACCAGCAAGCCCGACAAGGCGACCAGGCCGGCCGCCAGCAGCCGCAGCCCGCGGCGATTGATGGCCGAACGGAATTTCAGTGCCGCCAGCCCGGTCCCCAGCAGCAAGGGGATCGTGCCGATGCCGAAGGCAACGATCATGGCGGTAGTGGCCAACGGGTCGGCCAGCAGCACGGCCGCGGCGACGACGGAGTAAAGCAGTCCGCAGGGCAGCAAACCCCACAGCAGTCCAAGCCCGAGCGCATTGTCGAAGGATTTCACCGGCAGGAAGCGAGCGAACAGGGGGGTCAGCCGACGGGTCAGGGGCGCGGCCAGCTCGCCGGCGACATCGCGAAAACGCCCTGGCACGGCAATGTAGACGGCCATCGCGACCAGCATGATACCGAGCAGGATGCGCATCACCATCGGCGCGTAATCGGGCATCAGGGTGGCCGGCAACAGGCCGATGCCGGTGGCAATCAGGCCGATGATCAGGTAACTGGTGATCCGGCCGGCGTGAAAGCCGCCGGCCAGCCACGGCTTTTCGCCCGGCAATTGGGCATGCAGCATGCCGGCGATGCCGCCGCACATGCCCAGACAGTGGGTGGAGCCAAACAGCCCGGCCAGAAACCCGGCCAGCAGTGCCGCTTCAGGTGTCATCAATCAAGCTTTTGGAGATTCACCACGGAGACACGGAGGGCACCGAGGAAACTCGAATATCATTCTTTTTCATCTCCGTGTCCTCCGTGCCTCTGTGGTGCATTCTTGTCACCGGAAACCTGATCTTCATCCTCGTCGAGGATATCCAGCGCCGGCGTATCAAGATCATCAAACTGATCGTTTCTTACCGCCCAGAAAAAGAAGACCAGCGCCAGAACCATGAGGATGACCGACAGCGGGATAAGGACGTAGATGATGTTCATGATCGGAGGCTCAAGGAGAAAGGCTCAAGGTGCAAGGAATCAAATCCATGGTGCCAGCAATCATGCGCCGGTGCCAACGGGATGGGCAACTGCAGCATCCCGGCTTCTTGTACCTCGCGCCTTGCGCCTTGAGCCTTTCACCTTGCCAAGCCTCTGTCCATTCAACACCACCAGCAGGCTGGAGGCCGACATGCCGATGGCGGCCAGCCACGGCGGCACGAAGCCCATGGCGGCCAGCGGCAGGGCGGAGATGTTGTAGCTGAAAGCCCAGGCCAGGTTCTGGCGGACGATGCGGCGCACACGCGGTGCCAGTGCGAAAGCGGCCGACACGCGCTGAAGGCCCCGCCCGGTGACCACCAGGTCGGCCTGGGTGCGGGCAATATCGGCGCCCTCGGCCAGGGCCAGCGAAATGTCGGCGCCGGCCAGTACCGGGGCATCGTTGATACCATCACCGACCATGGCCACGCGGGCGCCGTCGCGCTGCAGGCCTCGCACCAGTTCAAGCTTGTCGGCCGGGTTCATGTCGCCATGGTAGTTTTCGATGCCCAGTTCCTCGGCTACGCGGGCGACGTTGTCGGCGCGATCACCGGACGCCAGCAGGATGACCAGGCCGTTCTGGCGCAGGCCGGCGACCAATTCTTGTGCGCCCTCGCGCAATGGGCTGTCGATGCGGAACCAGGCGATCAACATTCCGCGGCTGACCAGCGCAATCCACTGTCCTTCGTCCGGTTCGGTCAGCTCGCCGTCCAGCCATTCGGCGGCAAAGGCGGGCTTGCCCAACCGATACTCGGTGCCGTCGATGGTGCCGAGTACGCCGGCGGCGGTCACGGCCTGCGCGCCGCTCACTTCACTGCCATCATCATGACGGGCGAATGCGGTGGCCACCGGATGACGGCTGACCCGCTCGAGTCGGCCGGCGATCCGGCAGGCCGCATCACGCGAGATCTCGTCGTGTTCGAGACGGACCTCGCCAATGGTCATTTCCGGGCGCGTGAGCGTGCCGGTCTTGTCGAACACCACGTGGGTGATCTTCGGCAGTTTCTCCAGCGCATCAGGCGTGGAAATCAGCACGCCGAGGCGAGCGAAGCCGCGGCTGGCCGCGGCCAGGGCCACCGGGGTGCCCAGCGCCAGCGCGCAGGGGCAAGACACCACCAGCACCGAGATCACCACCGGCAATGCGCTGGCCGGATCGATCTGCCACCAGGCAACCCCGGCAATGGTCGCGCCGGTCAACACGAACACGATGAAGTAGCTGGCCACGCGATCGGCCATCTGCGCCATGCGCGGCTTGAAGCTGCGCGCCTGGTCGAGCAGACGCACGATGCCCGACAGCACGGTCGACTGTCCGAGGTTTTCCACGCGCACGGTCAGCAGGCCGTCACGCACCAGGCTGCCGGCCAGCACATGGTCCCCGTCGACGCGGCGTCTTGGCGTGGATTCACCCGACAGCAGCGACTCGTCGATCATGGCGTTGCCTGACTCGATTACGCCATCAGCCGGCAGGGTTTCGCCAGCGGCCACCTGGACGCGATCGCCGAGCTGAAGTTCGACCAGGGTGACCAGCTCACTGCCGTCACCGGTCAGGCGCTTGGCCTGCACCGGCAGCGAGCGGGCCAGCGCCGAGTGCAACTGACCGGCGTTCTGGCGTGCCACCAGTACCGCGTAGCGGCCCAGTAGCAGGAAGAAGATGAACATCACCACCGAGTCGAAGTACACCTGGCCGGCATCGAGGACGGTGATCACCACGCTGGAAAACAGCGCCAGCAGCATGGCCGAGGCCACCGGGATGTCCATGGACATGCGCTTTTGCTTGAGCGCGCGCCAGGCGGACTTGTAGAACAGCTGTCCCGAATAGAGACAGACCGGAACCGCCACCATCATCGAAATGACCAGGAAAAAGCGCTCGGTCTGGGCATCGAGATCCTGCCAGGCACCGATGTACTTGGCCAGCGCGTAGCTCATTACCTGCATCATGCCCAGGCCGGCCACCACGATGTACTTGAGCATGGTGCGTCGCTCGGACTGGTTGCGCGCCTGGCCGGCTTCGGGTGAATCCAGATGCGGCCGGTAGCCCAGCGAGGCCAGCCTGGCGGCGATCTCGCTCAAGGCAGTGCGTTCCGGATGCCAGACCAGGTGGGCGCGACCATCGGTTACATCGAGTCGAATGTCGGAAACGCCGTCGAGTGCGCCGACGAAACGGTGAATCAGCCAGGCGCAGGCCGCGCAGTGGACGTTTTCCAGCACCAGGGTGAGGCGATGGAATCCGTCGCAATTGGGGCGGGCATAATGCTGGAGAATCGCCTCTCTATCCCAGGCGGCATAGTCCGCGCTGGACGCTTCCGATACTTCGGGTCGATCAGGAAGCGCATCGCGAAAATCGTAGTAGCGTTGCAGGCCGGCCTGATCGATCAGGGTTGCCACGGTCTGGCAACCGTGACAGCACATGGCACGTTCATGGCCGGCGATACTGGCCCGGATGTCGACACCATCGGGGATCGGCTCCCCGCAGTGCCAGCACTCCGACGGCTGCCGCTCCATCATAGACGCTGGGCGCTCAGCCTGATGGCTGAGGGCGCATCGGGCTCGGGTGACATCCGCCCGCCCAGCCACCAGGTCTGGGATAGATCCGCCACCATGATGCGCGAGCGCTGATGCGGAGCAGCCGCCAGGCTGCCGCGATAGACCCCTTCGCTGTCGCGTTGCACCACGGCGGTGGTATCACCGTCACTGGTGGCGGGATGAATGAACTGCACCAGCAGGGAGTCCGGCAGGGCTGCGATATCGTTGGCACCCAGCTCGATGTGCACCTGGTCGCCCGTGATCGTCAAATGGCCGCTCAAGCCCAGCGAGCGCGCGGCGGCCGAGCGTTCATTGGTGTCGATCAGCGCCTTGCCCAGCGGGGCATGGTCGCCGCTGACGATCTCCGGCGGATTACTCAATCCGATCGTCAATATGCTCAGGCCGGAAACCCAGCCAATACTGAGTATGCCGAGTATGATCCACGGCCAGGGCTCGCGGTACCAGGGACGGGGGACAAATTCTGTGTTTTCCATGGCCTAGTGCCTCAGGTCCTGGGGAATGAAGAAACGGGTTTCCTCTTCGCTGATGATCGTGCCATCCTCGTTCTCGCTGATCACCGTAATGCTGTGCATTCCGGCCTCGGCCCGTTCCAGCGGCACGGCCAGGGTCAGCGGCAGGTCGGCGACCTGGCCGGGACTGATCGTGACGGGCCGTCTCGGCTCGACCACACGCAGCTCCGGCAGCCCCCGAGCCTCGACCCGAAGGATGACTTCCTGGTCGGTTCGATTGGTCAGTTTGAGTCGGTAGGCGTTCTCGAGTTCAGTGCCCACGGTACGGTACAAAGCGGTGCGATCGCGCAACACATCGACCAGCAGAGGATCGCGCCCGGTCAGAATGGTCCCGACCAGAGTGGCCAGGGCCAACAGTGCGAAGACATAGATAAAGATGCGCGGGCGAATAATTCGCGTCGGCTTGCCCTCCATGGCATTTTCCGTGGAGTAACGAATCAGCCCGCGCGGATAGCCCATCTTGTCCATCACCTCGTCACAGATATCGATGCACGAGGCACAGGCGATACATTCGATCTGCAACCCGTCGCGAATGTCGATACCGGTGGGGCAGACCTGCACACAAGCCTCGCAGTCAATGCAGTCGCCCAGACCCAGGGCCTTGTAATCGACGTTGCGCTTGCGTGAGCCGCGCGGCTCGCCACGCTTTTCATCGTAGGAGATGATCAGGCTGTTGTCGTCGAACATGGCCGACTGGAAGCGGGCATAGGGGCACATGTACTTGCACACCTGCTCGCGCAGGTAGCCGGCATTGCCGTAAGTGGCGAAGGCGTAGAAGAACAGCCAGAAGGTTTCCCAGCCGCCAAGCTGGAAGTCCAGTACGCGTGGACCGAGATCTCGGATCGGCACGAAGAAGCCGACGAAGGTAAAACCGGTCCACAGCGCAAATGTGATCCAAAGAAACTGCTTGGCCGACTTCCTGGCCACCTTTTCCCTGGTCCATGGCCCCTTGTCGAGTTTCATGCGCTTGTTGCGCTTGCCCTCGGTGACCTTCTCCATCCAGAGAAACACTTCGGTCCAGACCGTCTGCGGGCAGGCGTAGCCGCACCACAGTCGCCCGGCAAGCGCGGTGAAGAAGAACAGAGAGAGCGCCGCCATCGCCAGCAGCAACGACAGAATGAACAGATCCTGCGGCCACAGCGTGATACCGAAGAAATGGAACTGGCGATTGACCAGGTCGAACAGCACGACCTGCTGCCCCTTGAACTGTATCCAGGGCAGCACGTAGTACATGCCCAGCAAGACCCAGGCCGCGATCACCCGCAGGCGCGAGAAGCGCCCTTTCGTCTCTCGCGGGTAGACCTTGGGTTGCTTGACGTAAAGCGGGATCGACTCGTTATTGCCGGCTGGCTGGTTCATTCAACGCCTCGGTGGATTGAATCGACTCACCGGCCGAAGCAGTATCCAGGTAAACAGGCTGGACGCGGCGGTCGCACCCCAGAACATGAAAAAGGCGATGGTATAGCCCCCCATGCGCGTGATTTCCAGTTCCGGGAAGGTAATGTCGCGCAGCACCAGTGGATCGACGAAGATGAAGAACACCACCGTAGACATTGCGGCGGCAAAGAACGACGGCCACAGGATGGCCCCCAGGCGCTGGGCCAGGGGTCGCGACGGCGGGTCATCACGACCCACCGCCGGTGAGGTTCCATGTGTCTCACTCATCGCCGTTGCGGCTCAGGCTGAGCACGTAGGCGGTGACCAGCTTGGAGCGGCCTTCGCCCAGCAGATCGCGTTGGGCTGGCATCAACCCCTCGCGGCCATGACGAATGGTGTGTCGCAAATCGTCGAGGCTACCACCATAGATGTAGACTCCCGTGGTCAGGTCGGGGGCACCGAGGAACACGTTGCCGGTACCGTCCGGGCCATGACAGGCCGCGCATTGCTGTTCGTAGTGACGGCGTCCGGCCTCGGCCATGGTGCGATCGACGGACTGACCGGCCAGTTGCTGCAGGTACACGGCCGTGCGGGTCACACCCTGATCACCCAGTGCATCACCGAACGGGGGCATGATGGCTTGCCGGCCATCGTAGATGCTGGTGAATACCTGCTCCGGTTCACCACCCCAGATCCAGTGATCGTCGGTCAGATTGGGATAGCCCGGTGCACCACGTGCATCCGACCCGTGGCAGGTCGAACAATTGTGGGCGTAGATATTTCGCCCCATGCGCAAGGCATCGGGATGCTCGACCAGTTCCTCGAGCGGGAGTTCGAGCAATTCGCCGAATCGCTCCTCGAATTCGGCGCTGGCCCGTTCCATCTCTTCCTGGTATTGACCCTCCGAGCTCCAGCCCAGCACGCCCTGGTAGTTGCCCAGGCCGGGGTAGAGCACCAGGTAAATGAGTGAAAAAATGACCGTACCGTAGAACAGCCAGAGCCACCAACGCGGCATCGGGTTGTTGAGTTCGCGCAGATCACCATCCCATACATGCCCGGTGGTTTCCTCGCCCTCCTCGTTGGTACCGGTAGGCACCCTGGCACGACCGGTGGCGATGAACAACCACACCATGGCAGCGGTGAATCCCAGCGTGATGATGATGATGAACCAGTGCCAGAAAGCGCTCATGATGACTTCTCCTCTTTACCCTTGTCCTTGTCTTCCTCGTCCAGCGGCAGGTTGGCCTGCTCGTCGAAGTCATCCTTCCCCTTGATGATGAAGACCCAGACGACGATGGCCACGAAACACAACATCGCAATGGCGGTAATGATGCCGCTGCTCATGAGTCGTCTCCTGTGGCATGCTGACCGGTCCATTCCGTACCCAGACCCTGAAGATAAGCAATGATCGCGTCCATCTCGGTCTTGCCGGCAACGGCCTCGTAAGCGCCCTCGATATCCTCGTCGGTGTATGGCGTACCGATGCGTTTGAGCGCGCGCATGCGCCGCTCGACGACTTCAGGATCGACGTAACGTTCGGCCAGCCAGGGATAAGCCGGCATGTTTGAACCGGGCACTACGGCACGCGGGTCCATCATGTGCAGGTAATGCCAGTCATCGCTGTAAAGACCGCCAACGCGGGCCAGGTCCGGCCCGGTGCGCTTCGAACCCCACTGGAAGGGCCGGTCGTAGACGTGCTCACCGGCCACCGAATAGTGACCATAGCGCTCCGTCTCCGACCGGAAAGGTCGAATCTGCTGACTATGGCAGTTGTAGCAACCCTCGGCCACATAGACATCACGACCGGCGAGCCTGAGCGGATCGTAGGGCTGAACGCCTTTGGCCGGCTCGACCACGCTGGCCTTGAACATCAGCGGCACGATCTCGACCAATCCGCCGAAGCTGATCGCGATCACGATGAGGATGGCCATCAGGCCGATATTTTTCTCAATCTTCTCATGCATGATTCAATCTCCTTCAGGCTTGAGCCGGTTCGCTGACGGGTACTTCGAGATCTTCCTTCTCGGCCATCTGCCAGGTCTTGTACATGTTGTAGACCATGAAGAACATGCCGGCGGTAAAGATGATGCCGCCGATCAGGCGCAGGATGTAGTACGGCTCGGTGAACTGCAGTACCTCGATGAAGGTGTAGGTCAGCGTGCCGTCCTCATTGAAGGTGCGCCACATCAGCCCCTGCATGACGCCGGCGATCCACATGGCGACGATGTAGAGCACGGTGCCGATGGTCGAGACCCAGAAATGCCACTCGATCAGGCGGGTCGAATACATTCCGTCGAGCCCGAGCAGGCGTGGCCACAGGCTGTAGATGGCGCCGATGGAGATCATCGCCACCCAGCCCAGCGCGCCGGCATGGACGTGACCGATGGTCCAGTCGGTGTAGTGGCTCAGCGCGTTGACCGTCTTGATCGACATCATCGGCCCCTCGAAGGTGGCGATGCCGTAGAACGACAGAGCGACGATCATGAAGCGCAGGATCGGGTCGGTTCTGAGCTTGTGCCAGGCACCCGAGAGGGTCATGATGCCGTTGATCATTCCACCCCAGCTTGGTGCCAGCAGCATCACCGAGAACAGCATTCCGAGGGTCTGCACCCAGTCCGGCACCGAGGTGTAGTGCAGGTGATGGGGGCCGGCCCACATGTAGATGGCGATCAGCGACCAGAAATGCACGATCGACAGGCGATAGGAGTAGATCGGGCGCCCGGCCTGCTTGGGCACGAAGTAATACATCATGCCGAGGAAGCCGGCGGTCAGGAAAAAGCCGACCGCGTTGTGGCCGTACCACCACTGCACCATCGCATCGACCGCACCCGAATAGATCGGATAGGAGTGCCACAGGCCGGTAGGAATGGCCAGGTTGTTGACGATGTGCAAAACGGCGATGGTGAGGATGTAGGCACCGAAGAACCAGTTGGCCACATAGATATGCTTGACCTTGCGCTTGACGATGGTGCCGAAGAAAACGATGGCGTAGGCCACCCAGACGACGGCGATCAGCACGGCCAGCGGCCAGACCAGTTCGGCGTACTCCTTGCCCATGGTCTTGCCGAGCGGCAGGGTGATGGCAGCACCGACGATGACGGTCTGCCACCCCCAGAAGGTGAAGGCGGCCAGCTTGTCGGAGAACAACCGAACGTGCGAGGTACGCTGTACGCAGTAGTAGCTCGTTGCGAAAAGCGCGGAGCCACCGAACGCAAAGATCACGGCGTTGGTGTGCAGCGGCCTGAGGCGGCCGTAACTCAGCCACGGGATCTCCCATCCCAGTCCGGGCCAGATCAGCTGGGCGGCAATGAACACGCCGACGACCATGCCGACGATGCCCCAGATCACGGTCATGGCGGCGAATTGCCTGACGACCTTGTCGTTATAGGTGGTGGTTTGACTCATGGATGGCTCCCTGTGAGATGCCGGTTATGATGATTCCGGCGTTATTATCCTCGCTCGCCGATGGGCCCGGAATTGACCGTAATCAAAAAACCCGGCATCGACCTGCCTGCACTCCCTTTATCATGGGATCGAATCGACAACGGCCACGCATTCGGAACGTGAAAGCGCACACACTTGCGGCCAGGGACTGGCTGATGACCGAAACGGTCCGCCTGCGCGAAGAGCATGCGGGCCGTTGCCGTGATGACGAAGTCGCCAATTCACTGGCCAGAACCATCTCCGGCACCTTTGCCGATCGCCTGGCCGCCCGCGCCGGCGCACTGCCGACCGCCTCGGAGATTCGCAGGGATATTGATCGACTGACCGGGCTGATGCGCAATCTGGTGCTCTTCGTCCTGCTGCTTGCTGTCGTGGCCGGCCTGCTGGCCGCCCGCGCCAGTATCGCACAACGCGAGGTGGACATACTGCTGGCTGCCGCTACCTTGCTGGCATTCCCCACCGTCATGCTGCTTGCCTGGATCGCACTGATGCTGCCCGGCAACCGCCGGGGGGAATTGGGCAGCCTGGCTGGGCGCCTCATGCGCCGTGCGCTGGGCTGGCTGGGGCCGCGCGCACTGTCCGGCGACCATGCTGGCGAAATTGCCCAGGCCGGCACCCGACTGCTGGGCACAACTTACGGACGCTGGCTGGTCAGTGCCCTGAGCCATGCTTTCTGGACGGTCTACCTGGTCAGTGCCCTGGCTGCGTTGACGTTTCTCTTCGCGATCGCGCAATACGACCTGGCCTGGGGTACGACCCTGCTGAGTGACGAAAGCGTGGTCGCCCTGGTGGGTGCGCTGGCCGCGCCGCCGGCCTGGCTGGGGATGATACCCGAGCCCCGGGCCGATTGGATTCTCGGTGGCCGTGAAGGCGCGCTCGCGCCGGAAGCCCGAGCAATGTGGGCCCAGTTCCTCCTGGCGATGATCTTCGTGTATGGGTTGTTGCCACGACTGCTGCTTCTGGTGACCTGCTGCCTGATCGCCTGGTCCAGACACGAACGCCTCGAGCTGGACACCACTCAGCCAGGATATCTGCGCCTGAGCGGTGCGCTGCGCCCGAAGGAATCGTCGGTCACCGAACACGGCAATGCACCCGAGGCAAAGCCTCCACGCCGCCGAGCGCCTCCCGCAGACGCCAGGGGAAAGCCGATACTGATTGGCATGGAGCTCGAAGGGAACCACTGGCCGCCCACCATCCCGGGCATCAATACCAATCCGCTGGGATGCGCCGATGACCGGGCCGGGCGCCGGGCGATTCTGGCCGCACTTGAAGCCCTGCCGGCACCGCCGCCACTGCTGCTTGCCGCCTGCTCCCTGTTGCGTACACCTGATGCTGCCCATGAACGCTTCATTGAACGCGCCGCCGACCGTGCCGCCACCATTCCCGTGCTATTGCTGCTGGACGCCGACCACCTGACCGCGCGCGGTGACCGTCTGGCCAGCCGCCTGGCCGACTGGCAGGCGCTGGCCGAACAGGTCGGCGGTGTGGCCCTCAGGTACGATCCCGAAACACCCGATGCAGCCGTTCTGGCGCGACTGCAACAAATGATTGACGGAGTGTTCGAGTGAGTTTGCGCCCGCTCAAGCTGGCGGTGGTAGGTCACACCAATACCGGCAAGACCTCGCTGGTCCGCACCCTGCTCAGGAGCGGCGAGTTCGGTCAGGTGGCCGACCGCAGCGGCACCACTCGCCAGGTCACTTCATCCACACTGTCGGTCGACGGGGAAGCCCTGATCGAACTGTTCGACTCACCCGGGCTGGAGAATGCCCCGGAGTTGATCGACACGCTGGAAGCGCTGCCAGGCGCCCGCCACGACGGGCCTGAACGCATCGCTCGATTGCTCGACGACGAATCCCTGCGCAAGCATTTCGATCACGAATCCCGCGTGCTCGAACTGATGCTGGCCTCGGACCTTGCCCTGTACGTGATCGATGCCCGCGAACCGGTGCTGGAAAAGTACCAGGACGAACTGGACGTTCTTGGCCAGTGCGGAAAGCCGATCATCGCCGTACTCAATTTCACCGCCGCACCGGCCAGCCGCGAGGAACAGTGGCGCGACGCCCTGGCCCGGGTCAGGCTGCACAGCGTACTGGCCTTCGATGCGGTCGTGCGTGACCCGGCCACCGAATGGCGGCTGTTCGAGAAACTGTGCGGCCTGGTCGACGACTTTGAACCGCTGATCAGCCGCTGGCTGGATCACCGCCGCACCGAGGAGCAACACCGCGCTCGCGCGGCACTGGCCGCCATCGCCGAAATGCTGATCGACCTGGCCGCATACCGGGACACCGCACCCGAAGCGGGACAGGATTCGGCCTGGCAGAAAATGCAGCAGCACGCGCGCCAGCGCGAGCAGGCCTGCGTCGATACCCTGCTCGACCTCTATCGCTTCGGCCGCGAGGATCTGGAGGGCGACGACCTGCCGCTGAGTGGCGGATGCTGGGACGATGATCTGTTCGATGCCGAAACCCTGCGGCACTACGGTATTCGCACCGGCACCTGGACCGGGATCGGCGCCGGTGCCGGCGCTGCCGTGGACGTCGGCAGCGGGGGGCTTACGCTGGGTGCCGGCACACTGACCGGTGCGTTGATCGGTACCGGTGCCGGCCTGCTGCGCACCTTTGGCCAGGCACTGACGGTGCGTGTTCGCGGCGAAGTCGTGCTGATGATCGATGAGGCCACCTTGCGGTTACTTGCTTCGCGCAACCTCGAACTGCTCGCCGCGCTCATGCGCCGCGGCCATGCCAGCCAGACACCGATGCGCGCCACCGGCCGCGACCTGTGGCCGGACCAACGCCTGCCGCGCATGTTGCGCCAGGCGCGTCATCACCCCGAATGGTCATCGCTCAACCGCGACTATCGCGATCGCGACGAACGCGACCGTGCCGTGGAGCAACTGAGCCAACGACTAAAAAAAGCGTACGACGGCCTGTAGACCCGTCGACACATTGCATCAAGTTTTGCTGGCATTCGCGTGATTGGGATGGCACAATGGGGTGGCATGTGGCCTATGGCAGATAGAGTTTAGGTTGTCCCTCCACCAAGGTTCCCGCCGCAAACCCCATCCCCCCATGAGCTGCAAGCAACTTTTATTGTTTCATTTTTTATACAGGTAACAAGTATCATGGCAACAGGTTCAGTCAAGTGGTTCAACGAAGCCAAGGGATTCGGATTCATCAGCCAGGATGACGGTGGCAAGGACGTATTCGTCCATTTCTCCGCCATCCAGGGCTCCGGCTTCAGGACGCTGGCCGAAGGTCAGAAAGTATCCTTCGACATCCAGGACGGCCCGAAAGGCCCGCAGGCAGCCAACGTGCAGCCGGCCTGAAGCACAACGCTTCAACAACAAAAAGACCAAGGCCCCGCTACATGCGGGGCCTTTTTGTTACACCTACTGCAAAGCACCGGCATCTCGTCCATAATCGTGACCTCGGGGCCCACGACAAGGACAAGACCATGTTCAATCCGCAAAAGACCATCGAACTGACCACCGGCGGCCTGACCAATCCTGAAGCCACCTGGCAATCGTACCTGGGAGAAAACCCCGGCTGGCAACGCACGGCCATGGAACTGACCGTGCCGCTGGCCGTCGTCGCCATTGTTCTCGGCTGGCTGCTTTCGGTGATCCTGGGCGGGTTCTTCTACTACGGATATGGGCATGGCCCGATCCTGTCGCTGATCCTGGGGCTGATCGGAGCCGCCATCAGCGTCACCGTGCTCAGCCTGGTGGTCAACTTCTTTGCCGGCATGTTTGGCGGCGAATCGAACTTCGATCGTGCCTTCACCGGTGTATCGCTGGCCATCATTCCCGGCTGGGCGGGTGTTGCCGTCAGCGGAATCCCGTTCATCGGCTCCCTTCTGCAGCTGGCCGGCACCATCGTCGGCCTGGTATTCCTTTACAAGATCATCCCGCTGGCACTGAAAGTGCCCGACAACAAGCGGGTCCTGCATTTCATCGCCACCATCATCACCGTCATCGTCGTCCAGATGATCATCGGCCTGATTCTGGGTGCCGGCGCCATGGCGACCGGCGGCGGCATGCAGATCCAGTAAACCGGAGCCCGACCGCGCCATGACCGACGAGAACACCGAAAACGAAGCGAACCTGCCACTGGACCCGCCGCTGGATGTTGCAGAGGCGCGGGTACTCGGCTGCCTGATCGAAAAGGAATCGACCACGCCGGACAACTACCCGCTGACTCAGAATGCAACCGTCAGCGCCTGCAACCAGAAAAGCAGTCGGGACCCGGTCATGAAGCTCGACCCCGGTCGGGTGGGCCAGGCATTACGTTCGCTGGAACGGCGCGGCCTGGTCAAGAGCGAGTACGGCGCCCGTGCCAGCCGCTACCGCCACCTGGCCGACCGCGAGCTGGAACTGACGCCGGCGCAGCGAACCCTGATCGGGCTGCTCATTTTGCGCGGCCCGCAAACGGCCGCCGAATTGTTTACCCGCAGCGAACGCCTGCACACGTTCGACGACACCGACGAAGTGCTCTACACGCTCGAGCGACTGGCAACCCGGGATCAGCCCATGGTGGTACAGCTGCCCCGCCAGCCTGGACAGCGTGGAGAACGCTTCATGCATCGGCTGTGTGGCTCAGTCGAGGCTGGTGGGCCAGTCACCGCCCATGCCGCCGATGACGATGCCGGGGATGTTGATCCCGGCATCGTCGAGCGGCTGGAAGCCCTCGAAGCCCGTGTCACCGAACTCGAGTCCCGACTGAACGGCGTCGATGACGACTGACTATTCGTAAACCGCGCCGGAGTCACGCTCCAGCGGCGGCTGGCTGCGCTCGGCCGGACACGCAAACGGCACGCCGTCACGGCCGGCATGGTATGCGTATTGCTCACCGTCGTGTTCGAGCAGGATATACAGGCCTTCGACCAACGCCTGGGTGTACATCGAGCCTTCTTCCGGACAACCCAGGGCTCCGTCGCGCCACGTGACCTCACGCGCGTCAGCCACGCGAATGACATCGGCGGAGACACCGGTGCGATCGGCAAGGTCCTGCCGGGCCGCTTCCACGGCCCGCTCCAGGGAGCGTTCGGCGGGCGGTTCCACGGGCATGGCCTCCTCCTCTTCGATAACCGGTTCCTCGGCAACTTCCGGCTGCTCGGCCGCCGGAATCGGTTCGTCGTTCTGGCAGGCGGCAAGCAGGAACAGCATGGACAATGGCAAGACGAAAAAATAGTGTCGCATCGGTATTCCCTGGCGTTCGGACCTTGCCCGATTATGACACCGAGCGGACGAATCTGCTGCCAGGGCATGGATGAAGGAACGGTTCAATGACGACAACTCGCTGCCCATGGTGCGGATCGGATCCGCTCTATGTTGACTACCACGATCGTGAATGGGGTGTGCCGGTCCACAATGACCGCAAGCTGTTCGAATTCATCCTGCTTGAGGGCGCTCAGGCCGGCCTGTCGTGGATCACCATCCTGAAAAAACGCGAGAACTTTCGTCGCGCCTTCGCCGACTTCGATCCCGACAAGGTCGCACGCTTCGGCGAAACCGACATCCAGCGCCTGATGAACGATACCGGCATCATCCGTAACCGCCTCAAGATCAACGCCGCCATTGGCAATGCTCGCGCCTTCCTCGAGGTGCAATCGGAATTCGGCTACTTCGACCGCTACATCTGGGGTTTCGTTGACGGCCAACCCATCATCAACCACTTTCAAACGATGGCAGAGGTGCCGGCAGAGACAGACTTGTCTCGCACGATCAGCAAGGACTTGAAACGACGTGGTTTTCGCTTCGTCGGCCCGGTCATCGTCTATTCACACATGCAGGCGACTGGCATGGTCAATGATCACCTGGTCGATTGTTTTCGATGGAAGGAAGTTCAGGAGCAGGTATAGAGTCGACACCGGGTGGTGTGGAGTTGGCACCACCCGGTTCGACGGGTTGGGGGGGTAAGGAAAGATGGGGCCGTGCCCGCCTTTTTCCTCCCAACCTTCGAGGACGGGTGGGGGTGCCTTTCTGCGGGAGCAGGGTACGGAAGCCTTCACCCAGATCACCGTGCTACAACCCCTGACAAAAGCTGGAAACCAGAAATCCAATCTCCGAATCGACACCGTAATTTCAGCGGCACCAAAACGCCACCAATCAACAAAGTATCTTACCAGCCGTTCACCCTGCTCCCGCAGAAAGGTACCCGCGCCCGTCCCCTCCTGTTCTTTCCATCCCTACTCCTCACCGGTTTCAGGATAGAGGTGGTGCCACCACTCGTGCTCGTCTTTCAGCCAGTAATCGAACCAGGCCAGCATGGTGTCCCACCAGACGTAGCGCTGCTCGCGGTCGAGGATATGGTGATCCTCGCCGGGGAACTCGATCAGTTCAACCTCCCTGTCGAGCAGCTTGAGTGCGGTGTACATGTGGTGGCTCTCGCCGGGCGGCACGTTGGTGTCGGCGTCGCCGGTGACCAGCAACAGCGGCGTGGTGATGCGGTCGGCCGAATAGACCGGGCTCTGGCCGACGTAGAGATCCTGGTTGTTCCAGGGGAATGAGCCGCGGCTGGCAATGCCCGAGTAGCCGTAACCCCACCAGCCTTCACCCCAATAGCTCGTCAGCGCACTGATGCCGGCATGCGAGATGGAGGCGGCGTACATGTCGGTGAGCGTGGCCAGGTGCATGGTCATGAAACCGCCGTAGCTGGCGCCGATGTTTCCGATGCGATCGCCATCGATGAAATCGTGCGCCTCGACGAACTTCTCGGTGCCTTCGATGATGTCATCGGCGGTGTACTCGCCCCAGGCATTGACATGCAAGGCCGAGAACTCCTGGCCATAGCCGATCGTGCCGCGCGGCTGCAACACGTAGATCACGTAGCCTTGCGCGGCCCACAGGTTGAAGGGGTAGCGTCCGGTGAACTGGCGATTGACCGGCGTGGTGCCGCCATAGTAATAGACGATCAGCGGGTATTTTTTCTCGCCATCGAAATCCGTCGGGAGATAGTAACGTCCCTCGATTTCGTCGCCGTTGTCGTTGACGAAAGACCAGGGCTCGACCACGCCCAACTCGACATTGGCATACTCGGTCTCGGCGCTGTCGATCAGCACGCTGTGGCGATTGCGGCGAAGATCGACGGCATGCACGCGCTGTGGCCGGTCGGCATCGGTGCCTCGAACCACCACTTCCGGGCGGCGGGCCTCGGAAACGGCGAACGACTCCATCACCTCGACCCCGGTATCGATCTCGACAAAGCGCTCGCGGCCGGCATCGAAGCGCACCAGGATGACGCGCTCGCCGGACACCGCCGGCAGCAGCAAGTCACCGTCGGGCAAGCGATGCATGCCGGAGAAGGCCGGATCGAAATCGCCGCTGACGCTGGTGGCCGTCTCGCCGTCGGCACTTAACCGGTATAGCTGGGTGTCGTACTCGTTGGGCGTGAGATCCTCGCCGGTGGTGGCGCCATCACCCTGGGCCAGTCCGGGGCCGGCCAGCAGCCAGTAGCCCTCGTCGGCGAACAGGGCGCCGTTGAACAGGCGATACTGGCCGATTTCACGCGCTTCCAGGTCGGCCAGTTGGAGCTCGAACAGACGGAACAGGCTGTGCGGCGGCTCGGCGTAGTCGATGATGCGCTCGGACAGCAACAATCGGTCGCCATCGGGATGGATGTCGTGAAGGCTGACCGAGGCATCCTTCGCCGTCAGCGGACGGATCAGGCCACTGGCCACGTCGACCTGGAAAACCTGGCTGTTGTCGCGAAACCCGGCCCAGCGGTCTTCGAGCGAACGGATGCGGCGGGCCTTGCCGTTGTCGTCCTCCCAGGCGTCCGTCCAGGCAAAGACGATGGAGTCCGAACCGGGATGCCAGCGCCAACTCCCGATGCGTTCATGGTTGGCCAGCAACAGTCTGGCCTGTCCGGTTTCGGTATCGTGCAGCCACAGGTTGTTGCCCTCCTGAGCGGCCAGCCAGGCGCCGTCCGGACTCCAGGCCAGTGCACCAGGCCGGTTGGCTGTCCACTGCCGTTCGATGCGACCACTGGACAGGTCGCGGATTTCCAGGCGCTGGATATCGAGATCGGCGGCATCGTCACGGCTGTTGAAGCCCAGTGCCAGGAAACGGCCATCCGGCGAGATCGCCTCGCTGGTCACGGTCTCGGCATTGGTCAGCCGCTCGGCCGATACCCGACGTACCGGCTCGACATGGGCATGCACCCGATCATGTTCAGCCTTGCCCTTCCAGGTGATGGCCGGCTCGTCTTCCTCGCGCCCCTGGTGAACGATCCAAAGGGTGTGAGTCCCGTTGCGCAGGGACAGCTCATGACCTTCGCTGCCCGGCGACACTTCCCGCCCGGCGTGAAACAGCATGGCCTCGGAGAGGTTGTCCAGTTCGAGATGTCCCTGCACGAAGCGATCGGTTTCCAGGTGCACCATCCACAACCAGACTTCGTCTTCACCCCGGAACGATGCAGGCGAAAGGGTCTGCCAGGTCAGCGGCTGGCCGAATGCGCTGTGTGCATCGCCGTCACTCGGCAGGGCCGAACGCATGTGCTGCATGACCAGCGCGCGCTGCATTTCCGTTGTCTTGGCCGAATCAGACAGGGTGGAGGCGGCAACCGGGAGCGGTCCCAGTGCGAGCACTTCACCAACTGTCATGGACTCATCGGCTTGATCGGCCGGTACCAGCGGGCTGACGGCCAGCAGCAGGAGCAGCATGGGAAGAAATATCGAGGGCATTCGGGTCACGTTCGACTCCATGGTGTTCGGTTGGAATATTCGGCCCGCCAATTTACCAGATGCCAGCTGGATGGACAGAAAGCAAAAATGCAGAAGTATTACTTGTTTGACCACGATCAATTTGTAAGGGAAAGAAACGGACTACGCTTTGCGCATCAATCACAGATACAGCTTGCGGTTTCAGCCCATGTCCGAACTCATGCGTCCCAACTTCGATACCGACCTGATCGCCAGGTACGGCGGCGAAGGCCCCCGGTACACTTCCTATCCGACCGCGGTCCAGTTCAATGAGAACTTCTCCGCGGCCGATTACCGGAACGCCATCCTCGAAAGCAACAAGCTCCCGATTCCCCCGGACCTGTCGCTGTACGTGCATGTGCCGTTTTGCTCCAGCCCGTGCTTTTACTGCGCGTGCAACCGGGTCATCACGCGCTCGAACACGGCCGGGCAGGAGTTTCTCGTCAGCCTGGAAAAGGAATTGCGGCTGACCGCACCACTGTTCGACGACGACCGACCGGTACGGCAATTGCACCTCGGGGGCGGGACGCCGACCTTTCTCGGGACCGAGCAGATTCGCCAGTTGATGGCGCTGCTCAAGACCCATTTTCATTTCGCCGCCAATGCCGAGCTGGGCCTGGAAGTCGATCCGCGCACGATTGATCCTTCCGGCATACGCGAACTGAAGGAAATGGGTTTCAATCGCATTTCGGTCGGCATCCAGGACCTGGACCCGGCGGTGCAAAAGGCGGTCAACCGGATCCATGACACCGCGCAGGTCGGCTCGATTCTCGGCGCGGCGCGCGGTGTCGGCTTCGATTCGATCAGCGTCGACCTCATCTACGGGCTGCCGATGCAGACCACGGCCGGCTTTTCCAAGACCATCGATCGGGTCATCAGCATGCAGCCCGACCGCATTTCGCTGTTCAACTACGCCCACCTGCCGCACATCTTCAAGGCGCAGCGGCAACTCGACGACTCCCTGCTGCCGACGCCGTCGACCAAGCTGGCCATTTTCCGCAACACGCTCAGTCGCCTGATGGACGCCGGCTACGAGTTCATCGGCATGGATCACTTCGCCAAACCGAACGACTCCCTGGTCAAGGCCAAGAAAAACGGCACCATGGTCCGTAATTTCCAGGGATACTCCACCCATGGCGGACTGGACCTGGTCAGTTTCGGCCCAAGCGCCATCAGCCAGGTCGGCGACAGCTTCTCCCAGAACCACCGCAAGCTCGAGGACTGGGCCATATCGCTGACCGAGGGCCGGCTGCCGGTCGCCAGAGGCCTCACCCGCACCACCGACGACCGACTGCGTGCCGACGTGATCGAGCGGATCATGTGTGGCGGGGCGCTCGATTTCCATGCGATCGAACGCGATTACCAGCTTACCTTCCGGCGTTACTTTGCCGACGAGCTCGAACGCCTGGGGTCGCTGGCAAGCGACGGTTTGATCGAATGGACCGACAAGGGCTTTGCCGTCACCAGAAACGGGCTGCTGTTCCTTCGTGCCATCGCCAAGAACTTTGACGCTTACCTGACACCGAACGGACAGACCCAGGGACGCTTCTCGCGCATCGTGTAGCCGACCGTCGACATCGGCATTACAGTCCAAACTGATATACTGCAAGGGCTGTGATTCCGGAGGCGACATGACCGACAGTGGCAAGATATCCGACCTCGATCGCAACGAGGTCTCGTGCGAGGACTGTGCGCTGTTCAGCCTGTGCTTCGCCCAGGAGATCTCCAGCGAGGAACGCGAGCGACTCGACATGGTGCTCAAGCGCCGGCAGCCGGCCGAACGCAATGATCACCTGTTCCACGGTGGACAGAACCTCAAGAGCGTGACCGTGCTGAGAACCGGCTCGGTCAAGGCCTACAGCCTCTCCCACGACGGCGACGAAATCGTCTCCGGCTTTTACCTGCCAGGTGAAGTCATCGGGCTCGATGCGCTCTCCAGTGAGAAGCACCCGGGCTTTGCCGTCGCCCTGGAAGACAGCCGTTACTGCGAGATTCCCTTCCGGGATTTCCAGCGCATGCTGAATGAAAGCCCCAAGCTCAACCAGGTCATGCTGAGGATGCTCTCGGAAGAGATGACCGAGACGCGCGAATTGCTGCTGGTGGTCGGCCGCCTGGACGCCAGAACCCGGGTTTCCCTGTTTCTGCTCAGCCTGTCCCGGCGCCTGGCGCGACGCAATCAGGACCCGGACCGCTTCCGCCTGACCATGGACCGGCGTGACATCGCCAATTACCTGGGGCTGACCATCGAGACCGTTTCACGCACCCTTTCGGGCCTGCAGCGTGACGGCATCATCGATGTGCGAGGCAAGCAGGTGCGCGTCCTTGACCGTCGCGCACTTCAGGAAGCAGCACGCCAGCTGGAGGAACTGGACTCGGTCAATCAGAACGCCGGCTGAACCCTGTTTTGCTGGCGCCCGGCCGCGGTTTGCGACCGGGCGGTCAATTCCTTGCTTACTGCCCTCCGGGCAGCTCGGTTGATCCGATCAACTGCCCGAAGAACAGCGCATTGGCCAGCAGCCGCTCGCTGCCGCGCCAGTAGCCGCGAAACACAGCGTCATCCGACATTCGAATGACCGTGCCCTGACCGTGGCGACTGGTACTGATGGCCGGGGCTCCAGCCAGGCGTTCGCGGTTGGACTCGGACAGGTAACCCGCCGCCAGCGGTGATTCGGCATAAATCGCCGGTTGGGCGTAGGGATTGTCCACGGCACGCATCACCTGGCGTCCACGGCGAAAAACGACCAGTTCATCGCGTTCGTAGCCGAAACCGATCGGGTGGGTGATATCCAGGCTGAGGTTCAGTGCACTACCGCCAATCAGTTCACGGGCAAAGTCCTGGCGGAAGTCGCCGTAGGCCTTGCGCTCCTGCGTCTGGCCATTGTCGTCGTTCGCATCGGCCAGCTGCCAATCCAGGTCCAGATCCTCAATCCAGGTCGAAGCACCGCGCAGCGCCAAAAGCACCCCACCGCCACTGACGAAGGACTCGATGCGCTCGCGGGCCCAGCCGGGCAGGAACTCGTAGTTGCCGTCCGGCAGGATCAGGTGGGAATACTCGTCCAGGTCGATGCGGAACAGCCGTGTCCAGTCCAGCATGGCCAGCGGCTGCTCCAGTTCGATATCGAACCAGTGCCAGAGGTAGCCGGCATGGTTGGCCCGCAGACCGTCACCGGTCAGCATGGCGACATTGACTGGATCGAGCACCGGAGCCGAGGGCGAGCCGAGATCAATACCGGAGCGGCTCAGGCCGCGCTCGGCGGCCAGCACTTCCGTGCCGAAACGTGCGGCCAGTTCGGCCAGGCGCGGGCCAACCGGTTCCAGAGAATCCGGCTGCAGGCCGGAGTGCACGATCAGGGTGCCGCGAAACAGCTCGCGGTCGCCGGCAGCGGTCGGCACGGTCAACGGCTCGGTGGCCGCCTGCACCCGGTAGCCGTCGGCCAGCAGCGCACCGAGCAAAGCGCCGGCCCGATACTGATCCCAGGGCACCACCCACGCAAGGGCATCGGCAGGCGGCAGTTCGTGTTCGACGGCCGGTGCATCATCGAGGCGACTGCCGTGGGCAGGCAGCCGACGCACCGGCTCCAGCGGCAAATCATGAGACATGCCCAGCGGCCAGGCCGATACGTCATAGAACGTTTCCATCGGCAAGTCGGTCACCGGGTCGAGAATGGACTTGAGCAAGGTGTAGTGCGGCTGATCGGCCGGGATCACCCATGCCGTGCCGGCTTCCTGCCTGCGGCCGCCGACGTCGATCGATTCGGTGGCCGGATAAATGGCGATATCGTGACCGAGCAGCAATTCGATCAGCTCGGCCGCCCGGGCCGGATCACCGTCGTCGCCGAGCACCCAGCCGGCGTTGCGGTCGCGCCGGGCCGCATCGCGCGCGTCGGCGAAGAATTCGCGCTGGAAGTCGATCAGTTCGTCGCCCAGCGCATGGGTGGCCGCCAGCGTCGACAGGCTGGTAGTGACCTGGTTGGCCACTGCGTCAGCAAAGGTCCGCTCGCCGTAGACGGTATCCTGCACGTGGCCGCGCGCCGAACCCTGTTCGAACAGGATACCGATGCCGCCGGTCACGTCCGGGTAGGTCGAACCCTTGCCCACGTAGTAGTCGTCGAACAGTTCGCGAGTGAAGTGGGGCTCACCGGCGCGGTCGAGAAACTCGCCGTGAAACTCGGCAATTTGTGCAGTCAGTTCGTAGTTGCGCTCCGGGGTGAGCGGATTGTTGCGCTCGGGCACGCCGGGCTGGAAGAAGTAGGTGGTGTTGGGGCCCATCTCGTGATGGTCGGTGAGCACGTGCGGGCGCCAGGCGTGGTACTGCACCTTGCGCGCCCTCGATTCCGGATGCACCAGCGGCAGCCAGTCGCGATTGAGATCGAACCAGTAATAGTTGGTCCGGCCGTTGGGCCAGGCCTCGTTGTGCTCGCGATCAGCCGGATCGGCCGAGGGGTTGCGCCCCTTGTGCATGTTGACCCAGTGGGCGAAGCGGTCGATGCCGTCGGGATTGAGCACGGGCTCCATGACGATGACCATTTCATCGAGCCAGGCCAGCACGTCCTCATCGAGCGAGGCGGCCAGGTACCAGGCAGTCACCAGGGAAGCCGAGGCGCCGGACGCCTCGTTGCCGTGCACCGAGTAACCCAGCCAGGCCACCGGCGGCCCGTCGCCGGATTCGGCCGCGTCGCGTCGCGCCGCCCGGATCTCGTCGATGCGCTCAAGTCGCTCGGGGCTGGCAAAGGTCAGGAAAAGAAGCGGGCGTTGTCCATGCGTGGTGCCGATCCGCTCGATCTGCACTCGATCCGAAGCCTCGGCCACCGCTTCCAGGTAGGTGACCATCTGGTCGTAACGCGGGTGCCATTCACCGGGCTCGAATCCCAGCACTTCGGCCGGGGTGGGAATGGTCTCGTCGAATTCACCGTCGGCTGGCAAGCCGGGCATGGCCTCGAGACCAAAAGAAGCCACCAGCAGCGCGCAGGCTGCAAGGAAATGGATTGCTTTCATCACTTGCGGGGTCTTGTTGAGTTGGGCTGTTACAGTAATCCTAACTGACCCGGAGTCGACAATTCGTGTCTTCCGACAAATCGACACAATCCGCTTGATAAGGAGTCAAACCGATGAAACTGGAATCCACCGACCTGCGTAACAACACGCCGATCAATCCTCGCTTCGCTTTCGGCAAGCACGATACGAAAGACCATATGGCGCTGTCGGACAACCTCAGCCCACACCTCAAGTGGTCGGATGCACCGGCCGGAACGCGCTCGTTCGCCATTGTGTGCATGGACCCTGACGTGCCTTCGGTGGCCGACGACGTCAACCAGCAGGGCAAAAGCCTGGCATCGGACATGCCACGGGTAGACTTTTGCCACTGGGCCATGGTCGACATTCCGACCGGAGTCACTGAACTGGCCACTGCACAGTGCTCAGACGGTGTCACCCCCAAGGGCAAGCAGAACCCACCTGGCCCGGAAGGTGTCCGCCAGGGGCTCAACGACTACACCCAGTTCATGGCCGGCGACCCCGACATGGCCGGCAAGTACTTCGGCTACGACGGCCCTTGCCCGCCATGGAACGACGAGCGCATGCATCACTACATCTTCACCGTATACGCGCTCGACACCGACAAGCTGGATCTGCCTGCGGAGTTCACCGGGCACGACGTGGTCGAGGCAATCGAGGGGCATGTTCTCGACCAGGCGAGCCTGAAGGGGACTTATACGCTCAACCCCGGATTGCGATAGGGAATTGGCACCGGGTGGTGCGGGGCAGCGGGACCACGGAATCGGCGATCGATCACCTCGGCGGCTTTGGTATCCGGTGGCATTTGGGTGCCAGCGAAATTACCTCGTTGCAGGAGGCTGGACTCGAGATTTCGAGATAGCCATGTGCCTCGGATGTTGCGGCGAGGCCGGTACCGGAATCCGCGCCGACTCCGTGGTCCCGCTGCCCCACACCACCCGGTTCGAAAGGTGGGAGTAGGGAAAAGAAGTGGCGGTTTCGATCCACTCTAACGATGGACTACCCGGCCGGTGGTCATTATTTGAGCAAGCTGCCAGAAAGCGATCAAATCATGAGCAACTACCCAGCCTCGATGGCCTGCCGTGACGGGGATTGAAGCTGGCACGAATCATGCATCCTGTAAACCGTTCGCCCATGCGACCCATTAAAAACCTTTAGAGAGGACTCAAACAACCATGTCCACAGACGACTTCATCAAACGCATCCGTGACGAGGAAATCGAATTTGTCGACTTCCGTTTTGCCAACACGCTCGGAAAAGAGCAGCATGTCACCATGCCGGCCTCGGCCATCGACGAGGACCTGCTCAACGACGGCAAGATGTTCGACGGTTCGTCCATCGTCGGCTGGAAAGGCATCCAGGACTCCGACATGACCCTGATGCCGGACCCCGAAAGTGCGTTTCTCGATCCGTTCGCCCAGCACAAGACGCTCAACGTCACCTGTGATGTGCTCGAGCCGTCGACCATGCAGGCCTACACCCGCTGCCCGCGTTCTCTGGCCAAGCGCGCCGAGGCTTACCTGAAGTCCACTGGCATTGCCGATGAGGCCTTCTTCGGCCCCGAACCCGAGTTCTTCGTGTTCGACGACGTGCGCTGGAAGAATGATATTTCCGGCGCCTCCTACACCATCGATGCCGAGGAAGCGGCCTGGAACACCAACAAAAAGTACGAGGACGGCAACCACGGTCATCGGCCCAAGGTCAAGGGTGGCTACTTCCCCGTACCGCCGGTCGACGGGCTGTCGGATTTGAGAAGCCTGATGTGTGCCACCCTGGAAGCCGTCGGCATTCCGGTCGAGGTGCATCACCACGAGGTCGGCACCGCCGGGCAGTGCGAAATCGGCACCCGCTTCAATTCGCTCACCCGCAAGGCCGACGAGTTGCTGATGACCAAGTACATCGTCCAGAACGTGGCCCACGTGCACGGACGCACCGCCACCTTCATGCCCAAGCCGCTGGTCGGCGACAACGGCTCCGGCATGCACGTGCACCAGTCGCTGGCACTTAAGGGAGAAAACCTGTTTGCCGGTGACGGCTACGGGGGCTTGAGCGAAACCGCGTTGCACTACATTGGCGGTATCTTCAAGCACGCCCGCGCCATCAATGCCTTCGCCAACTCGACCACCAACAGCTACAAGCGCCTGGTGCCGGGATTCGAGGCGCCGGTGCTGCTGGCCTACTCGGCCCGCAACCGCTCGGCCTCGTGCCGGGTGCCCTGGGTCGGCACGCACAAGGCACGCCGCATCGAAGTGCGCTTCGGCGATGCCGCGGGCAACCCGTACCTGACCTTCGCGGCCATGCTGATGGCCGGACTGGACGGCGTGGTCAACAAGATCAACCCGGGACCGCCCATGGACAAGGATCTCTACGACTTGCCGCCGGAAGAAGAGGCCGACATCCCGCGCGTGTGCCACGCTCTCGACCAGGCACTGGACGCACTGGACTCCGATCGAGATTTCCTCAAGGCGGGCGACGTGTTCAGCGACGATCTCATCGACGGCTACATCGCGCTGAAGATGAAGGAAGTCACCCAGTTGCGCATGTCCCCCCATCCGGTCGAGTTCGACCTGTACTACTCAAGTTGATCGGATGAGTTGAAATATGGACCTTTGCGGCCGGGCCCTGCCCGGCCGCTTCGTCTCCGGCCGGCACGTCGGCTAGAATCGGGTGTCGAAACCCCTGAAAGTATCGACGGCGACAACCATGAAAATCAGATTCATTATCTGGCCCCTGGCTCTGGCCCTGGCC
>SKXY01000168.1 GCA_007128175.1 Wenzhouxiangella sp.
CTATTTCAAATACTCGTCCTTCAGGCGCACGTAGTTGGCGGCCGAGTAGCGCAGCATCTCCAGTTCGCGTTCGGTCAGCTCGCGCGCCGGCCTTGCCGGCTGGCCGCGGTAGAGCCAGCCCGATTCCAGCCGCTTGCCGGGGCTGACCAGGCTGCCGGCGGCCAGCATGACGTCGTCCTCGATGACGGCGCCGTCGAGTACCAGTGCCCCCATGCCGATCAGGCAGCGGTCGCCGATGCGGCAGGCGTGCAGGATGGCGCCGTGACCGACCGTGATGTCTTCGCCGAGAACCAGCGGTTCGCCGCCGGGTGAGTAGGGCCCGTCATGGGTGACGTGGCAAATGGTGCCATCCTGGATATTGGTGCGTGCACCGACCTCGATGCAGTTGACGTCGCCGCGCAGGACCGCGCCGGGCCAGATCGAGACGTCGTCGCCGAGTCTGACTCGTCCGATGACAACGGCTGCCGGATCGATCCAGACCCGCTCACCCAGCTCTGGCCGGTGTTGCTGAAAATCTCTTGTGTGCATCTTGATCATCCTTGCCGTGGCATGTTATTCACATCCGGGGCCGGTTACGGTGAATCAGCCGCTTAGCGAGCCGGGCAGTGACTTCCGTACAGCATTGGCTCGCAACTCATTGATTTACAACTCTTCATGAGAGTGGCAGATTTTGTTCAATCTGCTCCCATGGTAGTGATGGTGGGTGTTGAGCTCGGTCTTCCCAAGACTGTTCACACAGTTATCCACAGCTTGTGTGGATAACCGGTCGTTCGCCGGGGGCTCCCTGAAAGCCCGGGCGCCGTTACAATACCCGCTGTTTCGTCCCTTTGGCAAAACATGCGTGCCCATATCGAGGAATTGATCAGCCAGGCGCTGGGTTATCTCAAGCGCGAGGGCGAGTTGCCCGCCGAACTGGAACCGGCATTCGACGTTGAAAGCACCCGCGACCGGGGGCACGGCGATTATGCTTGCAATGTCGCCATGCGCCTGGCGAAAACCGCCCGCATGAACCCGCGTGCCCTGGCCGAGCGCATTGTCGAACGGCTGCCGGCGTCGAAGCGTGTCGAGCGTGTCGAAATCGCCGGGCCGGGTTTTCTCAACTTCTTTGCCAGCGCCCATTACTTCAAGATCGTGCTGCGCTCGGCGCTGGCCGACGGCGATCGCTACGGCAGCGAGCCGCCCGGCACACGCGGCGAGGTGCTGGTGGAATTCGTCAGCGCCAACCCCACCGGGCCCTTGCATGTCGGTCACGGTCGCGGTGCTGCCTACGGCGCCAGCCTCAGTGCCATTCTCGAAACGGCTGGCCACCGCGTGCATCGGGAGTACTACGTCAACGATCACGGCCGGCAGATGGACATCCTGACGGTATCGGTGTGGATGCGCTACCTGGAACTGAGCGGCGAATCCGTGCGCTTCCCCGACAACGGCTACCGCGGTGACTACATCTACGACATCGCCCGCGAGGTGCGCAAACGCCACGGCGACGATCTGAGGCATTCGCAAACGGCGGTGCTCGACGGTCTCCCCCCGGATGAATCCGACGGGGGCGATCCCGAGCGGCACATCGATGCCCTCATCGTGCGCGCCCGGGAACTGCTCGGCGAAAATGGTTACGAGGCCTGTTTCGGCATCGCCCTGGAAACCATGCTCGACGACATCCGCAATGACCTGTCCGCGTTCGGCGTCGAGTTCGACCAGTGGTTTTCCGAGCGCAGCCTGGAAAGCAGCGGCGCGTTGTCGCGTGCGATCGAGCGTCTCGAGAAGATGGACTGGATTTACGAAAAGGACGGCGCGAAGTGGTTTCGCGCCACCGACCTGGGCGACGACAAGGACCGCGTGGTGGTGCGCGATGACGGGCGCACGACCTACTTCGCATCCGACGTTGCCTACCTGCTCGACAAGCTTGATCGCTGTCGCGGTACCTCGCTCTACATTTTCGGGGCCGACCACCATGGCTACGTGCCGCGCCTGAAGGCAGCCGCCCGGGGGCTGGACGAGGATCCCGAGCGCCTGGAATTCCAGCTGGTTCAGTTCGCCGTCCTCTACCGCGCCGGGCGCAAGGTGCAGATGTCGACGCGCTCGGGCAGTTTCGTTACCCTGCGCGAGTTGCGCGATGAGGTCGGCAATGATGCCGCGCGCTACTTCTATGTCATGCGCTCGCACGAGCAGCACCTGGATTTCGATCTCGACCTGGCCAAGTCGCGTGCCAACGAGAACCCGGTCTACTACATTCAGTATGCGCACGCGCGCATTTCCAGCGTGTTCCGCGAACTCGACAGCCGCGGCTTGCGTCACAACCAGGCCATCGGCGAGGCCTGCATAGAGCGCCTGGAAAGCGACCACGAGCAGGATCTGCTGCGCGCCGTCGGCCGTTACCCGGAGGTGATCGAGAGTGCCGCGCGCCAGCGTTCGCCGCATATCCTGGCGCATTTCCTGCACGAGCTCGCCTCGCGTTTTCATACCTACTACAACGCCAGCGTGTTCCTTGTCGACGATGACGATCTGCGCAATGCCCGTCTCAATCTCGTGGCCGCCGTCGGCCAGGTGCTGCGCAATGGTCTGAAGTTGATCGGCGTGTCGGCGCCGAGGGAAATGTAGGTGGCCCGGCGACAGGCAAGGAGAGGGGGCTCGGCGCCCGCACTCAACGGGCTGATGCTGTTCGGGGCCGGCATGATCTGTGGGCTCGGCATTGCCACCCTGGCATGGATTGGTGGTTACCTGCCCAGCGGCAGCGACACCCCGCCGGGATTGCCTGCGGGTCATGACGAGCCGGCCATCGCCGAACCCGGCGAGGAGTCGCGCAGCCGTCAGTACGACTTCTTCACCGTCCTGCCGGAGATCGAGGTGGTGGTGCCGCGCGAGGAGTTCGAGGAGCGCGCCCGCGAGCGGCCCGAGCCGGCCGAGCAGGATTCCTATCTGCTGCAGGTCGGATCGTTCCGGTCATCGTCCGATGCCGAGAGCCTGAGAGCGGAACTGACCCTGCTCGGCGTGGAAGCGCGGGTACAGGCGGTCACCGTCAACGAGGTGACCTGGCACCGCGTGCGAGTGGGGCCGTTCGACAACGCGCGCGAGGCCAACAGCGCCAGGCGCCGGCTGCTCGACAACGGTCACGAAGCCATGGTTCTGAGCGGCGGCTGATGGCCTGCTGCCGCCGTCATTGCGGTTGACAGGAGAATGGCGGGCTCGCCCCGACACCCCGTGCATGCGCCGCCGGCGCTGATCCTGCCGGGCGGGGGAGCCCGCGGCGCCTACCAGGTCGGTGTGCTCAAGGCGCTGGCCGAATTGCTGCCCAGCAAGACGCTGCCGTTTCCAGTTGTGGCCGGTATCTCGGCCGGGGCGATCAATGCCGGCGTACTGGCCAGCCATGCCGGTGATTTTCGTCACGCCGTCAATCGTCTGGAACACTTTTGGGGCACGCTGCGCTGTGAGCGGGTCTATCGCACCGGCTGGCGGCACAACCTGGCCAGCGGGCTGCACTGGCTGGCGGCGATGACACTGGGCGGGCTGGGGGTGGCCAACCCGCGTTCCCTGCTCGACAACCAGCCGCTGGCGCAGTTACTTGAAAGCGAGCTGCAGCCGGATGGTATCAAGCGCTCCATCGAGCAGGAACATCTTCGCGCGCTGTTCATCACCGCTTCCGGTTACACCACCAACCGTGCCGTCTCCTTCTACCAGGGTGCTTCGTCGCTGCGTCCCTGGCAGGCCACGCGCCAGGCCGGTCTTGCCACCCGCATCGATCATCGTCACCTGCTGGCCAGCGCCGCGTTACCGCTGCTGTTCCCGGCCCAATGCATCGGTAACGAATACTACGGCGACGGCGGCATGCGCCAGACCGCGCCACTGGAGCCGGCACTGCGTGCGGGGGCCGATCGACTGCTGGTCATCGGTACGCGTGACGAGCGGCCGGATCCGGAACCCGAGACTCGGACTTCCTATCCGGAGCTCGGCGATATCGGCGGCTACCTGCTCGACGTGATCTTCATGGACCACCTGTCGCGCGACCTCGAGCGTGTCGAACGCGACAATCAAACGCTGAGCGCCATTCGGTCGGGTAACCGCGCTGTGACCGGGCTGCGCCGGGTTGACACCCTGCTGCTGCGCCCGTCGGCCGATCTGCGCGAGGTCGCTGACCGCCATGTTCATCGCCTGCCGGCCAGCGTTCGAGCGTTGCTAAGGGGTATCGGTGCCGGCACGGGCCGCCTGGTCGGCTACCTGCTCTTCGAAGCCGAATTCTGCCGGGAACTGATTGTCCTGGGCCACGCTGATGCCACCGAACGGCGCGATCAGATCATCGAACTGATGACGCGCGATGATTGATGGCCGCTGCGGGCTATGCGCCCGGGCCCGGTTTCGGCTAGGCTAGCGCTAATAATCAATAACCGAGGGATTTCCACCATGCTCGATCTCATCATTGCCGCCAACGGCTGGCTCAACGGCATCGTCTGGGGACCGCCGTTCATGATCCTGCTGGTCGGTACCGGCATCTACCTGACCATTCGTCTGGGTTTCTTCCAGTTTCGCCATCTTGGTCACGCCTGGAAGCACAGCTTTGGCCAGGTGTTTCGCCGCCGCGCCAGCACCGAGGAGGGGGCCATTACTCCGTTCCAGGCCGTGACCTCGGCCATGGCGGCGACCATCGGCGTGGGCAATATCGCCGGTGTGGCCACGGCGATCGTGCTGGGTGGGCCCGGCGCGATTTTCTGGATGTGGATGGTTGCCCTGGTGGGCATGGCCACGAAGATGGCCGAGGCCACCCTGGGCTTGAAGTATCGCCATATCGATGACGACGGGCGTGTTTCCGGGGGTGTGTTCTATTACATCGAGAAGGGGCTGGGCAGCCAGTGGAAGTGGCTGGCCGTGCTCTACGCCTTCTTCGCCGGTCTGGCCGCCTTCGGCATCGGCAACATGGTGCAGTCCAACACCCTGGCTCAGTCGGCGGCCACCGGGTTCGGTATTCCAACCTGGCTGACCGGTGTCGTGCTGGTGCTGCTGGTCGGGGCGGTCACGCTGGGCGGCATCAGCCGGATTGCGGTGACCGCCGAGAAAATCGTCCCGGTCATGGCGGTGGCCTACCTGGTCGGTTCGCTGGGCATCCTGGCCATTCATGTCACCGAGATCTGGCCGGCGCTGGTCATGATCGTCCAGCATGCTTTCCAGCCGGCCTCGGCGGTGGGTGGCTTTGCCGGCGCCTCGGTTGCGATGGCGGTGCGCTACGGCATTGCCCGCGGCATCTTCTCCAACGAGGCCGGGCTGGGATCGGCCTCCATCGTCCATGCGCAGGCTCGCAACCAGCCGTTTCGCCAGGGGTTCTGGGGCGTATGGGAGGTGTTCATCGATACCCTGGTGGTGTGCACCATGACGGCCCTGGTCATCCTGGTGACCGGTGTGCTGGGCAGCACCGACGAGAGCGGCCAGGTCGTCACCGGTGC
>SKXY01000288.1 GCA_007128175.1 Wenzhouxiangella sp.
ACCGTCTACCGTCTACCGTCTACCGTCAACCGTCAACCGTCTTCCGCCTTCCATCTACATTCATGCCGCCCTCGTCACACGCAAGACCTCCTCCAGCGAGGTCGTGCCGGCCAGCGCCCTGCGCCAGCCATCATCGAGAATCGAGGGGGCCAGTTCGCGGGCCAGTGTTTCCAAAGCCTGCTCGCTGGCGCCGTCGTGGATCAGGGTGCGCATCGGCTCGTTGACCGGGACCAGTTCGTAGATGCCGGTGCGACCACGGTAGCCGGATGCGCCTTCGGGTAAATCCGCGCGCGGCCGGTACAGCGTCGCCGAACCGTCATGTCTGATGCCGAGACCCGACAACTCCTCGGCCGACACCTGGAAGGATTCGGTCCATTCCGGGTCGAGTACGCGCACCAGGCGCTGGGCCAGCACGCCGATGGTGCTGGATGCGAGCAGAAACGGTTCGATGCCCATGTCGACCAGACGGGTGATGGCACCGACCGCGGTATTGGTATGCAGCGTGGACAGCACCAAGTGGCCGGTCAGACTGGCTTGCACGGCAATGCGCGCCGTTTCCAGGTCGCGGATTTCGCCGACCATGACCACGTCGGGGTCCTGGCGCAGGATGGCACGCAGCCCGCGGGCGAAGGTCAAATCCACCTTGGGATTGACCTGGGTCTGGCCGATGCCGTCGAGGTCGTACTCTATCGGGTCCTCCACGGTCATGATGTTGCGGCTGCGGTCGTTGAGGCGCATCAGCGCGGCGTATAGCGTGGTCGACTTGCCCGAGCCGGTCGGACCGGTCACCAGCAGGATGCCGTGCGGGCGCGAGACCAGCGCTTCCATGCGCGAACGGGTGTCCTCGTCCATGCCCAGTTCGACCAGATCCAGGCGACCGGCCTGCTTGTCGAGCAGGCGCAGCACCACGCGCTCGCCGTGGCTGGACGGCAGCGTCGACACGCGCACGTCCACCGGCCGGCCGGCGATTTTCAGCCCGATGCGACCGTCCTGGGGCACGCGCTTTTCGGCAATGTCGAGCCGGGCCATGACCTTGATGCGCGACACGATCAGCCCGGCCAGCCCGCGCGCCGGACTCATCACCTCGCGCAGGACGCCGTCGACCCGGAAGCGGATCGACAACCGATCCTCGAACGGCTCCAGATGAATATCGGAAGCACCTTCGCGGATGGCCTGGGTCAGCACGCCGTTGATCAGGCGGATGATGGGGGCGTCATCTTCGCTTTCGAGCAGGTCGGCCGGTTCGGGCAGGTCCTCGGCCAGGCGGGCCAGGTCCAGGTCATCACCGAGATCCTCGGCCACCTGGCGGGCGGCGGCATCGCCGGACTCGTAAAGACTGACGACCAGGTGCTCGAAATCAGCGGCAGCCAGACGCTCAATGGCCACCGGCCCGTCCAGCCGTCGCCGGACCTCCTGCAGGGCACCGATGTCGACCGGTTCGCGCACGGCAAGGCGGAATCGCCCCTCGCCGTCGCGCCCGGCCACGGTCACGCCGCGGCGACGCGCAAACGCATAGGCCGGGCGAAACTCACCGCTCATCATCGGGCGACTGCAGGAAATCGTCGAGCTCAGGCAGAAGCGGCATCTGCTCGCGCGGCGTCATGCTGCGCCGCCCCTCGCGCTGTTCGAGCTGAATGTCGCGAATGCGCGTGTACTTGGAGCGACTGATGTCGCTCATGAGTTCGTCATCATGCAGAATGCGCGGGCGGATGAACACCATCAAGTTGCGCTTGACGTTGCTGGAGGTGCGGTACTTGAACAGCTCGCCCAGCAAGGGGATCCGACTCAGACCAGGCACCCGCTCCTCGCCTTCCTCGAGCTCGTCGCTCATCAGACCGCCAAGCACTAGGATGTCGCCGTCGGGCACCATCACGCGGGTAGTGATGGTGCGCTTGTTGGTGACCAGATCGACCGCGCCGGACGACGGCGCCAGCGTGGAGACTTCCTGGGCAATATTGAGAATGATCATGTCCCCCTCGTTGATGTGCGGGGTGACATTGAGCTTGATGCCGACTTCTTCGCGATTGATGGTCTGGAAAGGATTGACCTGGCCTTCCCCGGTCGCTACACCGGTCTGCGAAAAGCTGCCGGAAAGAAACGGCACCTCCTGTCCGACATTGATGCTGGCCTCGTGATTGTCCAGGGTGACAACCGACGGCGTGGACAACACGTTGGTGTTTGAATCGCTGGCCAGGGCCCGCGCCAGCCCGCCGATTTCCAGCACCTCCACGCCCAGCAGGCTGGAGCGCCCGCGCACGTAGCCCAGGTTCATGCCGCGTCCCGGCAATTGCATGCCGTCGCCCTCACCGGCCAGGCCGGCACTGAGATTAAGCAGGTTGCGCCCACCGGTCTGGAAGTTGGTGCCGCCGAAGAAACCGCGCTCGCCCGACTCAAAGAATTGCCACTGGATACCGAGCTCCTGGCTGGTATCGACCGCCACCTCGGCAATGATGGCCTCGACCAGTACCTGGGCGCGCCGGACGTCGAGCTGGTTGACGACCGACTGGATGGAACGGAATACCGACGGTGGCGCGGTGACCACTAGCGCATTGGTTTCTTCATGGGCCTGGATGCGGGCGCGCTGGGCATCCTCCTGATCCAGGTCGAGAATCCCCTCGAGCACCGGCACCAGGGTGTCGGCGGTGGCGTAACGGAGGTAGATCACCTGCGTACTGCCTTCCTGCTCGAGCGGCGTATCGAGATGGCTGATCAGGGTCCGCAGCCGAAGTCGACGGCTGGGTTCACCGGTCAGAATGACCGTGTTGGTGCGCTCGTCGGCCACCGCGGCATCGCCACCGGCGGCATCAGGATAGATACGACTGACCAGGCGCACGACCTCGTCTGCATCGGCGTGGTTGAGTGCAATGACTTCCAGATCATGGTCGGTGGCCGCGTCAAGTCGGCGCACGATGTTCTCTACCCGCCGTATGTTGGCCGAGCGGTCACTGATGATCAGGGAATTCGAGGGTTCATGGTAGGCCATGTAGGCCGATTGAGGCAAAAGCTGGCGCAGCAGCTGAGAGACCTCCGAAGCGCGCACATGCTCGAGCTGGAGAATGCGGGTCACCGGATCGTCGCCACCGACGCGCATGTCATCGACCGGCACACGACCATCCTGACGGGCATTGACATCGGGGATGACGCGAACGGTCTTGTCATCGGTCACGGCTGTGTAGCCGTGGACGCGCAGAATGGACTGGAACACGTCCCAGACCTCGTCGGACGACAGCGCCTGGTTGGAAATCACGGTGATCCGGCCAGAGACCTGCGGATCGACGATGATGTTCTTTCCGGTCATATCCGCCACGGCCGTGATCAGGGCACGGATATCGGCATCCTTGAAGTTGAGCACATGCTCGTCGTCGGCCACGGCCGAGGCGGCACCCACAGCCAGCAAGGCAGCCAGAACGAATCGTTGAATCTTGATCACTCCAGTCTCCCGAGTATCGCTTCCAGGTCGGGGCGCAAGGTCATCTCGCGGCCCTCACGATTGACGGTTATGGCCACTTCTCCGCGGCGCATGACATCGGCAAAGAGGGATTGCACGTCTTCCTCCGACTCCAGCGGCTGACCGTTGATGGCCTTGACCACATCGTTGACCTGCAATCCCAGTTCGGCAAACAGGCGAGCATCCCGACCGGGCCGGACCCGGAAGCCACCACCGGATACCGGTAGTACCGAAATGGCACCGGCCATCTCCTGCAGGTTGGCCTGGCTGAATGAAGACGCCTGCGGCAGCGAAGCGACGCCGCCGGGAATCCCGCCACCCGAGTCCAGCCCGCGAATTCCGGCCAGTTGCAACGGCTCGGCTTCGGACGAACTTCCGCCGGCCGACCTGGTCGAGGCAACAAGCGTTTCCGTCTCCATCTCCAGCGCCTCGGTCTGCCCATCGTGCTGGATCAGCACACGACGCGCCTCGATCATCTCGATCCGGGCGCTTCCGGGAAGCTCGTCACCAACCCGGTAGACACGATCCTCGCCGTCGGCATCGGCAATGATGGCATATCCGCCCTCACCTGCCGCCATCACGCCCTTGAGCTTGAGCGACAAGCGGGTGGCCGGCGCCTGTTGCAGCATTGGCGTACGCACCGACTCTGTGCTGCTACCGAACAACTCCCAGCGAAATTCCCCGTTGGCCGCACCCTGCGGCGCGGCGCGCGGCACCGGCGGCATGGGTGCCGACTCCACTCGCGGACCGTCGATGACCAGCCACGCCAGCCGAACCAGCGACCACGCAATCATGAGCGCCAGCAAGGCGGCGGCGACCAGCGCCAGGCGGCCCGACCAGAGAGAAGTAAACTGCATGGGCTGTAGGGTGATCAATTCCCGATTTCAATTGCCGGCAGAGTAGCATATCTGACCGACATGACAGATAGTCCGGGCGTCACCCCCGGCCGTCACGCCCCCCGCTGCGCCCACGCCCGCGGCCACCGCCTCGACGTCCGCCGCCCGACCGGCCCGAAGTCTTTTTCTTGCGCGGCGGTCGGGGGCGCTCGAGTTCGGGCAGGTCATCGGGATCGTGCTGCTCGACCGACAGCGACATCTCGATGTATTCCTCGATTTCGGGCAGGTGAAAGGCGTAGTCCTCGCAGGCAAAACTGATCGCCTCACCGGTTGCACCAAGACGGGCGGTACGCCCGATACGGTGAACGTAGTCGGCGGCATCCTGCGGAAGATCGTAGTTGATGACGTGACTGACATCCGGGATGTGCAGCCCGCGGGCAGCCACGTCGGTGGCGACCAGCACGTCGATCTCGCCGTCATGAAAGCGCTTAAGCAGGCTCTGGCGTTTTTTCTGCGGGACATTACCGGCCAGCATGGCGGCATTGATGCCGTTGGCCTTCAGGGTCCGCGCCACCCGGTCGGTGTTGTGACGGGTATTGACAAACACCATCACGTGCTCGTCCTGCATATCGCGCAGGAGCTTGACCAACAGCGGCAGTTTCTCCCTGTTGGCCGGGTAGTAAACGGCCTGTGTGACCCGGTCGCTGGTGACCTGCTCTTCCTCGAAACGAATAGTCTCGGCGTCGTTCATGTGCTCGTAGGCCAGTTCCGTGACCTTGAGCGGAAAGGTGGCCGAGAACATCAGGGTCTGGCGCTTGTCCACCGGCGGCATGCGCCGGAAAAGGTAGCGGATATCAGTGATGAACCCCAGGTCGAACATGCGATCGGCCTCGTCGAGCACCGCCACCTCGATATGCTTGAGGTTGTAGACCCCCTGCTTGAAGTAATCGATCAGTCGGCCCGGCGTCCCGATGAGGATATCCACGCCGGCAGCGATCTGCTCGCGCTGTTGCGCATAATCGACCCCGCCGTAGGTCAGCACAGTGCGCAGCCCCGTGTGCTTGCCGAGCAACTCGGCGTCACGATGAATCTGGATGGCCAGTTCGCGCGTCGGCGC
>SKXY01000257.1 GCA_007128175.1 Wenzhouxiangella sp.
CGTCAGTTGGTCGACGACACCCTGATGTTTCAGCGCCTTCGCATTCTCGACCTCGAGGGTGAGGAAGTCGGCCGAATCGAAAACCCGGGCAAGCTCGGTGACTGGTCCTGGAGCCCGGATGGCGAATATATCGCGTTTATCGGCACCGAGACCGTCCACGACACGCGCGAAGGCCGCCTGATGGTGGCCAGTGGTGAAGGCGGCGAATGGACGCATCTCCTGCCTGACCTGGAAGGGCATGTCTGGCATGTCGACTGGCGTTCGGAACGCGAGATCGTGTTCATCAGCTACGAGGGGGTGGAAGCCCGCCTCGGCGTAATCGAAGTCGACGGCAGCAACGAGGCCACTCTAAAGCAGCGCGACGGTCTGATTTTCGATTCGCTCAGTGTGTCGGACGGCGGACGGATCGCCCTTGGTGCATCGACGGTGGAGTATCCACGCGAGGTTCATGCACTGCAGGCCAGTTCGGTTGAGCGCCTGACCGTATCCAACGACTGGCTGGAGGAGCGTGAACTGGCCCGCCAGAAAGTAGTGACTTACAACGCCCGCGATGGTCTGGAAATCGAGGGGCTTCTGGTCTGGCCGCTGGATTATCGCGAGGGGCAGGAGTACCCGCTGATTCTTGCGGTCCACGGTGGCCCCGAGGCGCATTATTCGAATGGTTGGTTGACCACCTACAACCTGCCGGCTCACCATGCTGCCGCCGAAGGGTATTTCATGTTCTACCCGAACTACCGCGGCAGCACCGGGCGGGGTGTGGAGTTTGCCCTGACATCCCAGGGACGCCCCGCCGCCGAGGAATTCGATGACCTGGTGGACGGCGTCGACTATCTCATCGAGCGCGGTCTGGTGGATGGCGATCGCGTGGGCATCACCGGTGGCTCCTACGGCGGTTATGCTTCTGCCTGGGGAGCGACCTACTACAGCGAGCGCTTCGCCGCTGCCGTGATGAACGTGGGGTTGTCGGACAAGATCGCCATGCTCGGCACCTCCGACATTCCGCAGGAGCTTTACCTGGTGCACTATCTGACCTGGCCGTGGGAAGACTGGGACATGTACCGAAAGGCCAGCCCGATCTACTACGCCAGCCAGGCTCAGACCCCGATCCTCATTCTGCACGGTGATGCCGACCCGCGGGTCGATCCGACCCAGTCGCGCATCCTCTATCGTTACCTCGTCCTGCAGGACGATCCGCCGCCGGTGCGCCTGGTGCTGTACCGCGGTGAAGGGCACGGCAACCAGAGGGCGGCGTCACGTTGGGATTACAGCCTACGACTGATGCGCTGGATGGACCACTACCTGAAAGGTGAGGGCGGCGAACCGCCGGAATATCAGATCGACTACGGGCTGCAATGAGACGGCGATAGCCGTCATTGATCGGGTCGGCTGTCGATCATTTCGACTTCGACCCGGTTGCCACCGAGTTGCTGTGACCGCATCAGTGCCTGATTGGCTGCGTTGAAGAGCGCCTTCTGTGGCATGCGCTTGTCCGGGACCATGACGGCCAGCCCCAGGCTAGCCGTCATGGTGCGGTGCGGCGGCAGCGGATTGTCGTAGCCGAGATCCTCCACCGCCATGCGGATGTCTTCGCTGACCTGCAAGGCCCGATCCGGATCCGTGTTGGGCAGAAGCGCGAGATAATGTGCGCGCTCATCCGTTCGCGGACCGGCAAATACTCCGCCCTGGCCGAGCACGAGGCTGTTCAGTGACAGTGCGGTCTGATGCAGCCTCTCACCGGCCGCCGCCTGACCAATCGCGTCAGCCAGGGGCTCAAAATTGTCAATGGCGACAATGGAAAGCGCGAGGTAGCTCGACTGTTTTCTGCAATTGAGGAAATGGCGCTCCACGGCTGACTGGAACTGCTCCGGACTGAAGGTTTCGTTATCGTCGGTTGAGTCCTTCGTTGGTTTCCCGGTGTGTTGTGCGTACGCCACGGCCATATCAGTGCTGGCCTGGCCGGTCAGTTTGGCCGAAGTCGTGTCGTTTTCGCTACAGCGACCATGAAAGGCTCGCCACGCCAGCATGAACAGGACCAGGAAGGCGAGGGCGGCCCAGGGCAGCCACGCCAGTAGTGACGTGGGGGGCAGGCCGGACTCACCCGGTGAAACGGCTTCCACCCGGCCGGCATACAGGGCCAGGGTCAGGGAGGCCAGAACAATGATGCCGCCCGCCAACAGCCTGAGTCCCGCTGCCACATTGCGCATTGGCGCCGGGGCAGGGGTTCTTTTACCAGGTCTCTTTCCAGTGGCCCTGTTGCGCTTGCCCTTGTAAAGCATCTCTCCTTTCCCTTGGTCCCGATACCCTGTCCCGCTGTGCGGCGGGCTGGTTGTCGATCCGTCGGTATCCGAGGTTGGTTATGCAAGAGAGGTGCCAGAAGCGGGAAAGGTGTGGGCCGAAACACTTTTCGGGGGGTCGGATGAAGGACAGCCCCGCCTTCTGGCGGGGCTGTCGCAATTGGAACGACTGCAATGTCAGGGGGCCGGCGCGACGGTTACACGGACCCTGATCTGGTCGCCGGGGTGGTGTCGCATGTGGGTGTAGTACACCTGGCCTCCGTGACGGTAACCGACCCGATAACCGCTCACCGCCTGCTCCTCGTGCCAGTCACGTTGCACGCTGCAGCGTTCACGGCTTACGGGGTAATAGTGCGTCGAACCCCGATTGCTGCGGCCGACGTCGTGCCCGATGGAGCCGCCGACGGCCGCCCCTGCCGCAGTGGCAGCGCGGCGGCCACTTCCGCTGCCGAACTGGCTGCCGACCACGCCACCGATCAGTGCGCCGACAATGGTTGGGGTTGCGGAACTGCTGCCTTCGCGCACGCGCTCGTAACCCTGTTCTTCCCAGCAGATTTCACGATCGACCGGCGTGCGATGTGTCTGGTAGCGCGGCTCGACGCTGACCACGGGTGCATAGTGATACTGGACACCACCGGCATGGGCGATTCCTGAGGCAACGAGCAATGCAGCAAAGAGTGAGGTTCTTTCAAGCATCTTGCAATCTCCTGGTTGACAGGTATTGGCGCATCGGCACCGTTGAGCAAAGATTATTCCCGGCAGCCTGAACCGGTTCTGAATTGTCGATGGGTCAGTCATTTGCCGAAGGGCCAGTTGGTGAATTACGATGCGTTACAAACAACAATTCGGAGGGTGGTTCGATGAGCGGGTATGAGACTGGCGAAATACGCAACCTTGCCCTGCTTGGGCATGCCGGTACGGGCAAAACCACGTTGCTCGAAATGCTCATGGTCAAGGCTGGACTGCTGGGTGAACCGGGGACGGTGGAACGTGGCAGCACCGTGGCCGATTTCGATCCGCTCGAAAAGGATTACCAGCACTCGCTTGTTTCGGCGCTGGCTTCCATCGATCATGACGGGCTGCACATCAATATTATCGATACGCCCGGTGATCCCGATTTTCGTGGTCAGGCACTGTCGGCCATGGCAGCGGCCGAAACTGCAGCGATCGTCATCAATGCCAATAACGGCATCGAGATGTCCACGCGTCGCCTGATGCGCCGGGCACGTCAACGCCAGTTGTGTCGCATCATCGTCATCAATCGTATTGATGCCGAGGGTATCGATCTCGAAGCCCTGGTCAGGGATATTCGTGAGGAGTTCGGGTCGCATTGCCTGCCGATCAACCTGCCGACCGAAAATTTCACGACCGTGCGTGACTGCTTTTTCAAGACCGAAGGCGAGACCGACATTTTTTCGGTCGCCGAGGCGCATACCGAAATCATCGACCAGGTCGTGGAAACCGACGAGACGCTGATGGCGAAATACCTCGAGGGTGAAGACATCGGAGCTGACGAGCTTCACGATGCCTTCGAGACGGCATTGCGAGAGGGTCATCTTGTACCGATCTGCTTCACTTCGGCACTGACCGGAGCCGGCCGCGGCGAATTCCTGAAGTTCTGCAAACGCCTGCTGCCCAGTCCGACGGAGGGGAATCCGCCGCCGTTTCGCAAGGGTCCGGACAATGAGCGGGTCGAGGCCCGGCCCGATCCGGATGCCCATGTGCTTGCCCATGTGTTCAAGGTCACAAACGACCCGTACGCGGGCAAGCTCGGCATTTTTCGCGTCTACCAGGGCACGATCACCCCGGATACGCAGCTTTATATCGGCGATAGCCGCAAGCCGTTCAAGGTGTCCCACCTGTATCGAATCCAGGGCAGGGAACATATCGAAGTTGACCGCGCTGTTCCCGGGGACATTTGCGCCCTGGCCAAGGTGGACGACATTCACTACGATGCGATTCTGCACGATAGCCACGACGAAGATCACTACTACCTCAAATCCGTCGACTTTCCACAGCCCATGTTCGGGCTGGCCGTGGAGTCAACCACTCGTGGCAACGAGCAGAAAGTGGCCTCGGCCCTCGCGCGACTGGCCGAGGAGGATCCCTGCTTCCAGGTCGAGCACCATCAGGAACTGAACGAAACGATCATTCGGGGTCTGGGAGAGATGCACCTGCGGATCATGCTCGAGCGCATGAAGCAACGCTACAACGTAGAAGTCAATACACGCACGCCGCGGGTTGCCTACCGCGAAACCATCACGAGGTCGGCAGAAGGTCATTATCGCCACAAGAAGCAGACCGGCGGTGCCGGGCAATTCGGCGAGGTTTTCATGCGCGTTGCGCCACTCGGCCGCGGCGAGGGGTTCCGGTTCCGGTCAGAAGTGGTCGGAGGAGCAATCCCGACCAATCTGATTCCGGCTGTGGAGAAGGGGGTGCGCCAGCTGCTTGAAGAAGGTGCCATTGCCGGCTACCCGATGCAGGATGTTGAGGCGGTGGTCTACGACGGCAAGCACCACCCGGTCGATTCCAAGGAAGTTGCCTTCGTGATTGCGGGCAGGCGGGCGTTTCTTGATGCGATCAGAAGTGCCGGCCCGCAGATTCTCGAGCCTATCGTCGACCTCGAGGTGACCGTGCCGGACAACGCCATGGGAGATGTCACCGGCTCACTTGCTTCCAAGCGGGCACGGATTCAAGGCACCGAAAGCCTGCGTGGAGGATTCACCAGTATTTCGGTCGCGATCCCATTATCCGTATTGACCGATTTTCCGACCGAACTCAAGAGCCTGACCGGGGGCGAAGGTCGCTACACCATGTCGTTTTCACACTACGAGGCAGTCCCCGGTAACGTTCAGAAGGAGCTGGTGGAGCAGTTTGAAGCCGGGGAAAGCGGCGAAGACTGAGAGATGCCGCCTTGGTCGGGAGGGTTAACCCGGATATTGCATAAACTTCCGGTGCCGGGCCGCTTTGCTGCCCGGTATAGCAGCGTTTCCGGGGCGCGTGCTCGCTTTTTCAATCCTCACATAGTGTGAACTATGCTCCGGTTGAAAAAACTC
>SKXY01000323.1 GCA_007128175.1 Wenzhouxiangella sp.
CGGCCGCCGACGAGGGCACCTCCATGGTCGCCTTGTCCGATTCCAGCGTGACCAGCGAGTCTTCCTTCTCGACCTCGTCACCAACTGACACCAGCACCTCGATGACCGGTACCTTGTCGAAATCGCCGATATCCGGCACCTTGATTTCTTTTCTATTGCTCATGGCATTCGTCTCGTTTCTGAGTCGTGACCCGTAGGTCGGGGTTGCATCCCCGACGGACGACGCATCAACCTTGATCACGCATAGCTGATGAGTGTGCAAGTTTGAAAGGTTGACCGTCGCGGATGCAACCGCGACCTACCCTCGATCCACCCCGAATAGCGGCCCGATCTGCAATTGCGCATCACACCGTTGTCGGCAGTGGCTTGTCGGGGTCGATATCCAGCCTCTTGCGTGCCTTGATCAAATCATCATCACTGAACTTGCCCTGGCGATTGAGCCCCACGAGCGCGGCCCAGGCCACATGCTTGCGGTCGACCTCGAAGAAGCTGCGCAGGTTCTCCCGGGTATCCGAACGGCCGAAACCGTCGGTACCGAGGACGATGTAGTCGTCCTGCGGGATGAACTCGCGCACCTGGTCGGCATAGGCGCGAACGTAATCGGTCGCCGCCACCACCGGCCCTTCGCGATCCTTGAGCAGGGCGGTGATCCAGGGCAACTTGGCCGGCTGATCCGGGTTGAGACGGTTGCGCCGCGACACGTCGTGACCGTCCTTCCTGAGCTCATTGAAGCTCGGCACAGACCAGATGTTGACCAGGACACCGAACTCTTCCTCCAGCATATCGGCCGCGGCGATCACCTCGCGCAGAATGGAGCCACTGCCCATCAGTTGCACCTGGGGGAGGTCCGGCTCACGGAACAGGTACATGCCCCGGCGGATGCCCTCCTCGGCACCGTCCGGCATCTCCGGGTGGTGATAGTTTTCGTTGAGCACGGTGATGTAGTAGTAAACATCCTCGCCCCTGGCGTACATGCGCCGGAGCCCGTCCTGCAGGATCACGGCCAGTTCGTAGGCGAAGGTCGGGTCATAGGTGACGCAGTTGGGCACCGTGCCTGCAATCACGTGGCTGTGGCCATCCTCGTGCTGCAACCCCTCGCCGTTAAGCGTGGTGCGGCCGGAAGTGCCGCCGATCAGGAAACCGCGTGCGCGCATGTCACCGGCCGCCCAGGCCAGATCGCCGATGCGCTGGAATCCGAACATGGAATAGAACGTGTAGAACGGGATCATCGGCACGCCGTTGGTGGCGTAGCTGGTGGCCGCGGCGATCCACGAACTCATAGAACCGGCCTCGGTGATACCTTCCTGCAGCACCTGGCCCTGCTGGTCTTCCTTGTAGTAGGCGAGCTGATCGGAATCGACCGGCTCATACAGCTGGCCCTCCGGCGCGTAGATGCCGATCTGCCGGAACAGCCCTTCCATACCGAAGGTACGCGCCTCGTCGCAGATGATGGGCACGATGTGGCGCTTGATGTTCTTGTCCCTGAGCATCACGGCCAGCGCGCGCACGAAAGCCATGGTGGTCGAGATCTCGCGCTCACCGGTGTCTTTCATGATCGACTCGAAGGCCTTGAGTTCGGGCACTTCCAACGGCTGCTCCTCAACCCGACGCTGGGGCAGGAAGCCACCCAGCTCCTCGCGACGCTTCTTCATGTAGCGCACTTCCTCGGAGTCCTCGCCGGGGTGGTAGTAGGGCACCTCGGAGAGCTTGTCGTCGCTGACCGGCACATTGAAGCGATCGCGGAAGTATTTCACTCCCTCGTCGTCGAGCTTCTTTTGCTGGTGGGAAATGTTCTGGCCCTCGCCGGACTTGCCCAGGCCGTAGCCCTTGATGGTCTTGGCCAGAATCACGGTCGGACGACCTTCATGCTGAACCGCCTCGTGATAGGCGGCATAGATCTTGTGGGGGTCGTGACCGCCACGGTTCAGGCGCCAGATGTCCTCGTCGGACAGGTCGGCCACCATTTCCTTGAGTTCATCGTAGGCACCGAAGAAATGCTCGCGCACGTAGGCGCCGTCCCTGGCCTTGTATTTCTGGTAGTCGCCGTCAAGCGCCTCTGACATACGCTTGCGCAGCAGCCCCTTGGTATCGCGCGCCAGCAGCGGATCGCAGTACGAACCCCAGACCACCTTGATGACGTTCCAGCCGGCGCCGCGGAATACGCCTTCGAGCTCCTGGATGATCTGGCCGTTGCCTCGGACCGGTCCGTCCAGGCGCTGCAGGTTGCAGTTGACCACCCAGACCAGGTTGTCGAGTTTCTCGCGCCCGCCCAGCGAGATCGCACCCAGCGATTCGGGTTCGTCCATTTCGCCGTCGCCGAGGAAGCTCCAGACCTTGCGCTTGCCGGCATCGATGATGCCGCGGTTGGTCATGTACTTGAGAAAACGCGCCTGGTAGATCGACATGATGGGGCCCAAACCCATCGACACGGTCGGGAACTGCCAGAAATCGGGCATCAGCCACGGGTGCGGGTAGGAACTGAGTCCCTCGCCATCGGTTTCCTGCCGGAAGCCGTCGAGCTGTTCTTCCGTCAGCCGGCCCTCCAGGTAAGCGCGCGCATAAATGCCTGGCGAGCAGTGGCCCTGGATATAGACCAGATCGGAACCGTCGGCGTGATCCGGCCCCTTGAAGAAGTGATTGAAGCCGACGTCGTAGAGCGTGGCTGCCGAAGCGAAGCTGGATATGTGGCCGCCCAACTCACCGCCACGGCGCGAGGCCCGCACCACCATCGCCATGGCATTCCAGCGGATGATGGAACGGATCCGCCGCTCCAGCCCGCCGTCGCCAGGCATGGCCGCCTGGCGATGCGGCGGAATGGTGTTGAGGTAGGCCGTGGTCAGGTCGAACGGCAGGTGGGCGCCGCTGCGCCGTGCCAGCTCGACCAATCGTTCGAGAATGAAGTGTGCCCGCTCCGGGCCGTCACGATCGACCATAGCGGCCAGCGACTCCAGCCACTCCTGTGTCTCCTGCGGATCCAGATCATCCGGGTGGGGGTACTGTTGAACCATGCCTGTCCTCTCGCGGGGCGTTTCTTATTGACCGAACTCCGTATTGTACCGGCTGGAGATGGAGGTGCATGCATCACTGACACGCTGTCGACACCGTACTTCAGCGTATTGAAGCAACTTTTCAGGAATGTCCTTGCTCCTGATCGGAGTAGCGGTAACCGATGATCGGCTGAATCCGGTGGCTTGCGATGCAGCGGGAGGCGTCGCCCTCGTCCGCGCCCGGAAAAGGCCAACGACCACAGCGATGAATTCATCGTATACGGGCGTCAGGTTGCCGACAAGATCACGATAGCGCCAGTCACGAAGCCTTGTCTTCGAGCCACCCGGCAGTGTCCGATAGATCGGATCAATCCGTGCCAGCCTCCGGGCCCTTTTCCGGCCCCGGGCGAGAGGACACCACCCGCTGCAGACCGTCGTAGGCGCGTCAGGGTAGCTACACCGACCCCGTTTCAGACATTGGTTTTTCGGTCATTCGAATTTCCGAGCGCGAGGGATGTGCTGGGCCTGGCTCAGGCCACAGCCTGCAAAAGGAAATAGATCAGGATCTTGCTGGCGATCTCGGCCACCACCAGCGCGCCAGCAAAGCTGAAGAACACCCGCATGCCGCGCAGGTTGGTCACCAGCGCATAGCCATGAAACATCAGCCAGACCATCCAGACGATCGCCGCCAACACCGGCAGGCTCATCAACAGCAGCCACATCGCGTCGAGCATGTATTCCATTGGCGCAATGACCTGCCCGGGCTGCTCGGGCATCTGTGCCATCAAACGCGCCGTTCTTGACTCTATTCCGCCCCCGACGCTGGGGATCGCCAGCCAGGCCGCACCAATCAGCAAGGGCCAGCGCGCCAGCGCCTGGGTGGCGAACAGGTCGAGCACGCGGAAGCGATCATCGCTCAACCAACTACCCATACCGAGCAGAGCGAGCGAGAGGATCAACCAGTTGGACACCCCCTGCACGACAAGCACCCACAACGCCACTCTCGGGCCGAAATGCAGATCAATGACCCCGTCGGTATGCAGCCCGACCCGCCAGGCCAGCAAAGCAGTCAGCGCAATCACCACCAGGCCCATGACCAGCACCGAACCTCCGTTGACGCGTTCGAAAGGTTTGAATAACCAGGCTTTCATTCGTCGGGACTCCCGTTTCAATTGCTCGATGATAGCGTCAAGTGGGCGACACAAAGGTCATGATGTAGCAACCCTCATTGCCGGCTTGAGTTGGTCAATACTGGTGGATCGACGAGCCGATGGAGCCGGCACACCCCGTCATGCCCTCAGCACAAGCTTGGGCCAGATCTCCAGCCAGAGCTTGCCCGTGACGCGTTGTTTGAACGCCTCGGGTTTCGGCCTTCCGGCATTCAACGTGACGGTCAAGTCGAACAAGGGTTCGATGCCAAATGCCGATACCAGTTCGATCTTGCCCCGATCGTCCAGGGCGGCGCCGACGGCAGTTTCGACCTCGACCCAGCAGCTCATGGCATCCCGCGTGGAGGCATAGGGTGCATCACGGTTCCGCTCATGCATCCGCGCCTGGTTTTTCACCGACCAGGGCAGGCCGGATCGGTGCACGAGTACCTGCTCGATTCGACGATCCCTGGCCTCGGTCGGGTCTTCACGGTCGAAGTGGATCAGATCGATATCATTCAGCACCGTTGCAGAAGCATAACCATGCAAACGATCCCAGGCCAGATTGCGAACGAAGCCCGCGGCAAGACACCAGTCCGACAGGCCCTGCTCGGCAGCCATCTCAAGCATGGCCATCCGCTCTTGATCTTCCGTGATCCACTGCCGGAGCGTTGCCTCGAAGTCCATCATGCCTGGTTCCCGAAGCCCGTGCACACAGCACAACAATCGTCAGGCATTACCGATTCTCGCCACACTCAGGGCTGCTCAATCACACCCAGCTGCACCCAGAACGACAGCTCGTCCCACTCGTACCAGGTCTCGATGATGCGCTGGTCACTGATCCGGAACAGGATCAACTCGGTGGTTTTGATCCCCTTGCCGTCGATATCGTGTCCCATCATCTCGCCGGCACCGGTTGCGGTCACTTCGAACCGTAATGTCACGTGATCTTCGGCACCGACAATTCGAGTGGGCTCGAGCCGGACATCAGGAAACCAGTCCATGTACTGGCGAACCACCCCTAGGGAGCCTCTGAATAACTCTGCGCGGGCGCGACGGGTCTTTGCGGGAGGCTCCGGTCCGGCTTCGGCGAGCGTGGTTTGGTTGTTCCAAATGAGCGAGCCGAAACGGGGCGGAGACC
>SKXY01000149.1 GCA_007128175.1 Wenzhouxiangella sp.
CCGGGCAGGTCAAACGACTAACGTCAGCGGGGCAGGCCGGAAGCGCCTCCCTCGGGCCCGATACGGTATTTCCGTCGGTCCATTGCCGGTGCGCGCCTGTGTGATGGGGTAATATCAGGGTCTACTTGATGAACAGTGACCTGGCAGGTCCAATGAATCAGGGCGAGGGAAGGCGTCGATGAGCTTGGCTGAACCGACAGGGGGGCGGAGGTTGCGGCTGACTTCGCGCCTGTTCTGCGTCCTGCTGGTCCTGTTGTCCTTCACCGCGCTGGCAGATCAGACTGCCCGCCTGCTCGAAGAAATCCGTGAGGTCAGTTACACGCGTCACTGGCACAAGGCGCAGGAGATGCTCGATGAGATCGCTGATGAGGTGGAAAGCTTCCCGCTTCGCCAGCAGGTCGAGTTCCACCTGCTCGAGGCGCGCCACCTGACCCTCGATGATCGCAGCCACGAGGCGCTTGCCCTGGCCGGTGAACTGCTCGAACTCCCGATCAACGAGGATCAGCGCCTGCGCATCCTGCAATTTGCCGCCAACGTGGCGGTGTTGCTTCGGGAATACGAAACAGCTTTCGAGCACTTGCTCGAGGCGCTGGCCGTCGAACCGGAGGTTGAGGACCCGGGTGCGGTAATCGATACCTACAACATGGCCGGTTACATGTTCGGCCGCGTTGGTGAGCATGCGCGTGCCACGGTCTACGGTGAGCGTGCGATCAGCCTGGCGCTGGAGCTTGGCGACCGCAACCGGGAGTGCGTGGCCCGGCAGCGCCTGGCGCCGGTCTACAAGTGGGCCGAGCTGGCCGAGCGTGCCGAGAGCGAATACCGGGCGGGCATCGCGGTCTGCGAGCAGATCGGCAACGCGCTGTTCGTTGGTGTGCTCCAGCATGGTCTGGCCGATCAGCTACGCAAGCTCGGACGTTTTGAGGAAGCCCGCGAGCTGGCCCTGCAGTCGATCGAGCGGCTCGAGGATTCGGTGTTCCCACTGGGTGAGTTCGAGGCGCGGCTGGTGCTTGCCGAGGTGCTGCATGATCTCGGCGATGATGAGGCCTGGGCCGCGCAGGACCTGGATGGTCTCTCGAGATATTTCAACGACCGCGAACTGTGGGATCAGCTTGCCCGGCTTGAGGCGCTGTACTCCGATCGTGCCGAGAACAGCGAACGGCCGCATGATGCGCTGGCCCACCTGCGCCGTCATCTGGATGCGCGCGAGCGCTTTCTCGATCGCGATCGCGCCATGTTCCTCGCCTACCTGCAGGTCCAGTTCGACAGCCGACTGAAGGATCAGCAGATCGAGTTGCTGGCCGAGTCGGCGCGCGTGGCACGTGTGGAGCAGCGGGCGGCCGAGCAGCAGGGTCGAGCGCGCACTGCGATACTTGTGCTGTCATCTGCGTTGCTGGTGCTGGTGGTTATCATGCTGCTGGGTGCGCTGCGCGGCCGGCGCCACTTCCGTTACCTTTCGCGCCACGACCCGCTCAGCGGCCTGGCCAACCAGGGCTGGTTCCTGCAGCGTGCCGAAGCCATGCTGGATGCGGCCCGTCAGTCCGATGGCGGGGTCTGCCTGATCATGGCCGACATCGATCACTTCAAGCGCATCAATGACCGCTATGGCCACCTGGTGGGTGATGGTGTGATTGGTCAGACCGCGCGTCGGCTGCGCGAAGCCTTTGACGATGACTGCCTGGTCGGAAGGCTGGGTGGCGAGGAGTTCGGCATCATGATGCCGACCGACGAGGTCGATGACGCCGTCCGCTGCATCGAGCGCTTCCAGAAAGCCGGCCTTCAGTCGGGGCGTTCCGGTGACCCCAGATTCACTCTCAGTTTTGGTGTGGCTTTCCTGCGCAATGGTGATTCCTTGTCGCAACTGCGCACGCGCGCCGACCAGGCGCTCTACGAGGCCAAACGCACCGGGCGTAATTGCTACGTCATTTTCGATGGGAATGAAGCGGGAAGCCCGGCCGGGCCAGCTCCCGCCTGACAACACTTCATTCCGGCAGCAATGCCAGCTTGCCCACGGTGCGCCCGGATTCCAGGCGGCACTGGGCATCCGCGGCGCGAGCGAGTGGAAAGGTCTCGACCGGCAACGGCACGAGGTCGCCGCGCTCGAAGCGCTCCAGCAGCCAGTGCATCCCGGCCTGCATCGTCGGTGCATGCGCCTGCAGGAAACTCAGGTTGGCCGCCAGAACGCTGCGATTGGCCTGTGTCATCTTCATCGGGTTGAAACGCGGGGTTCTCAGCCAGTCGCGGGCCAGCCCGAGCCAGTTGAGACGGCCGTTTCTCGGCAGCATGCTGGCGAAGCCGTAGACCATCAACCGGCCAGTCGGGGCAAGGTGTTCGTAGCTTTGACCGAGCGTGCTCACGCCGTTGGCGTCGAAGACGGCGTGAAATCCGCCGGGTACCAATGCTTCTGCCCTCGTCCACAACGGCTCGCTCGACTTGTCGATGACGGCATCGGCGCCGATGGAACGGGCATGGTCGACCTTGTGCGAGGCGCCGACCACGCCGATCGCCTTTGCCCCGCACAGCCGTCCGAGCTGCAGCAGGGCCGAGCCGACGCCGCCGGCGGCAGAGTGCACCAGCCAGGTTTCACCCGGTTCGGGGTGAAGCTGGCGATGCACCATCCACCAGGCGGTCAGGAAAACGGTCGGAATGGTCGCCGCCTGGGTAAAATCCAGGGCGGCAGGTTTGGCGAATACGCCCTCGGCCGGCAGTTTCAGGTGGCTGGCGTAGCCATTGAACAGGGTCAAGCCGATGACTTCGTCGCCGGTTCGCCACTGTTGCACACCCTCGCCGACCGATTCGATTGTGCCGGACACTTCGAAACCGGGCGTGATCGGGTAGCCGTGGAGCTCCCTGGCCGAGGCATACAGCCCCATGCGAATGATGCCGTCGGCGTAATTGACGCCGCAGGCGCGGGTGCGGATGACTACCTCACCGGGCCCGGGGGATGGATCGGGGTCGCTGACCGATTCCAGTGCCGAGTAGTCTCCGGGCTTGCGGATGACGATGCGATTCATGCCGGCCGCGCAACCGGCCCCGGCCCGACGGTCATTCCTCCTCGTCCCAGCCGTAGTCGAAGGTGATTTCTTCGTCGGCGGCAATGTCGCGCGTGGCGTAGAGGTCGGTGCCCCACCAGTCGGCATTCGGGTCGGAGGAATGATTGAGGAAGCGCATCTCGTTGTTGCCGTTGATGCCTTCCCAACGTTCGTTTTCCTCGTTCCACAGCCACAGCACGTGCATGCCGTTCTTCTGGGTGGTTGGGCCCTCGTAGGTGCCAATGTATTCATCGCATTGGATATCGTGACGCGCGAACAGGCCGCGGCCGTGGATGGACGAGTCGGCCACGTAGGCCTGGGGGTTGTCGTCGTATCGCTTGTTTTTCATGGGCTGGTTGCCGGTGCGAGTTTGCCGGTGCTCGGGTTGGTGTTGATTTCGCGGCAGCGAACGACGGGGACGGATCGGCGTGCGGTCAGGTCTCGCTCGATCCGGCCTGCGGCTTGCGGTTGCAGCGGGTAGAGGTGCATGATCCGCCCGTCCTCGACCAGGGACCAGGCAACCAGCCCGAGGTCGGGGTGCTGGTGCACGGTCAAACTGTCGGGTCCCTCGGTTTGACCGCCGGTTTCGATCATCATCTGCTGGGCCGGGTCAAAGATGACCGGCTCGCTTGCCTTTGCCCGCCATGTCACACCATGGGCGTCGAGCAGGGCGGCCAGGGTGCGAAAGGCCCGGGTCCAAAGTACGTAATCGATATCATTGCCGGTGGACTGGTCGTGGCCCAGAAACTGAATGTCGATCCGTTTCTCACTGGTTCGCCAGCATGCATTCAGGTTGGCCGGCAGGTCGAAGTCGTGGTCGGTGCCGCCGGCCAGCAGCAATTGTTCGATCACCGGCCAGAAGCCGCCCAGACCGGCAGCGTCAAGTTGCACGTGTTGCAGCGCGATCAGGTCGTTGGCGGTCAGCAATTGCCCGTGAACCGAAACCATGCCGGCGGACTCCTGCAGCAGCGCGCGGGCCGGCGGGTCGATCGAACCGGTTTCGAACAACTCGTTCTCCAGAGTCGACTCGATTGCTTCGGCCAGATCGGCCGGGCAGGTGAGCAAGAGCGGAAGGACGATGAACTGCCCCAGCGGAGGGGTGTCGGGAGGCTGCAGGGCGGCGTGCGCCATGCGTCCGGAGCTTGCCCCGAAGGCCATCACCTGCGGGCGGAATCCGGACTGCCGCACGAGATTGTCGACCAGGTCCTCCAGTGCCAGCCAGGCCGGCAGGCCGGGGCGCAGCAACTCGTTGGGTTCGAACTGGCCCGCACCGACGGTGAGCAGTGCCTGGTTGGCTGACGGCAATACACGTGCCAGATCGGCGGCGAGGTGCCCTGCCAGTTCGCTGGCCTTTTCGCGGTCGAGCGCGCGTCTCGATTGCACGGCGGGTTCGATTTCCAGCCCGGCCGCGAGGCGGATATGATGCAATGTCTGATTCATCTGGGTACGGAGTTGCCGGCTTGACTGAACATGATGTGCGCTGGACGGTGCAGCGCTTCGACGAGATTCCATCGCGTCACTTCTATTCCATCCTGGCTGCCCGCGTGGCGGTCTTCGTGGTTGAACAGGATTGCCCCTACCAGGACATCGACGGGCAGGATTTCAACGCCCTGCACGTGACCGCGCGCGACGGCGACGACGGGGTGCTTGCCTATGCCCGCATCCTGCCGCCGTCGACGCGCTTTCCGGAACCGTCCATCGGACGCGTGCTCACGACCATGCCGGCTCGCGGAACCGGTCTCGGCCGGGCGCTGATGAAAAAGTGCCTGGCCGTGACCGAAGACGTGTTCCCGGGTCAGCCATTGAGAATCTCGGCGCAGCAGTACCTGGAAGCGTTTTACTGCAGCCTGGGCTTCGAAACCGTGCACGGGCCGTATCCCGAGGACGGAATTCCGCACCTCGAGATGCTCCGGCCGGTGCGCTCAGAACAGTGAGAATGGTGACTTGCGCCGACGACCACCGCCGCCACGTCGACGTCGACGCATGCGTGCCAGCAGGGCCTGCTCGCGTGCCTTGAGGAAGTCGCCGCGCAGCAATTCATCGGGATCCATGCCGCGGCGCTTGGCCTCGTGCTCGCGGTAATCGACGTAATCGCGGTAGGCTTCGATCTCGGGAGTCAACTCGCGGCAAAGCAATTCGACCATGATGGCGTCATCGAGGAATCCGACGCCGGGCAGGTGGTCCGGGATCAGGTCCTCCGGATTGTTGAAATAGGCCAGGGCGGCCAGAACGCGGCGCTGGCCGACTTCCTGCATGCCCCAGCCTTCATCCTCGAGCATGTCGATGAGAATCTGTAGCTGTCCCAGACGATCGCGAATGTAGTCGGAGCCGACTTTCTCATCCACCTGCTTGAGCAACTCGCGGGCGTTGTCGATGATCACATCGCGCTGTTGCTCTTCGGTGTTTTCCATGGCCTTGCGAGCCATGGAACGGAAGCGTTCGAGATCCTTGTCGGTGAATTCAAGCGTAATGCGCAGACTCATGGAATGTTCCTTGGCTTGATCGGTATCAGCAGGCGTACAAAGGTATAGCGTAGATGTCGGCAGACGGTGCGTCAATGGGTGTGTCGGTCGATCGAGGGTTCATGCGGCGGCAATGAACAGCGCGATGCAGGCACCCAGTCCAACCAGCCAGGCCAGCGAGCGGGAAAGGTGCCAGTCCGCCAGGTAACAACCGGCATAGGCGACGCGTGCGGCAATGAAGATCATGGCGATGATATCGAGTGTGCCCTGCGCGGCGCCCGCGACGTGGGCGATGATGACGGCAGCCGCGAATAGCGGAAAGGCCTCGAAACTGTTCTGTTGTGCCCACCAGGCACGCTTGCGGTATCCGGTGACCGTTTCGTACCACTCGCGCGGTCGCCGGTTGTTGAAACTGCGATCACCGGCCTTGGCGATGCCGGCAAGGATAAAGGGAAACAGGGCGGCAATCAGTACGCACCAGAAGGCGATGGTCATGGGTTGTTTTCTCTCACTGTCCGGACAGCTGGCAGAATACGGCATGTCGGAGTGCGGGGACAGTGCCATTGGACATGGATTGCCGGGTTAGAATCGCATTCCCGTTGCCACGCCGCAATAACAATGTCCGATTCTTTTCAACTCGATCCCAGTCTGGCCGAGTTCGTGACCATTACCGAGGTCGCCGATGCCAGTCGCCTGGCCGCGGCCGTACTGCGACGCAAGTACAACATGGAAGTGCCCCCACACGGCCGGCATGTGCTGGCCTTCGTGGCCGGTGAGGCCGGGTGCTGGATGCCGGCCTTCTACGTCAATTACCTTCCGCACCGTAATGCCATGCTGATCGGCGGGGCAGCGACCGACGGCGAGATCCTGCGTCGGCTCGATGCGCAACGGCAAGCCCTGCTGGCCGATGCCGGTGGCCTGATGCTGCAGTCCGTACGGTACAGCGAGGCCCGCTTTGGCGAGGTCTCGGTCGGCACCTTCGGCCATTGCGGCGATGAGCGCTCGTGGTCGATTCTCGAGCGTTGCGGTTACCGCCGCATTGCCGATCACCCGCACCTGATTGTGCGGTGGAACCGGGATCTTCCTGGCGCCGAGCGAAACGGCCTGGTCGACAGCGTGCGTGAACTGGGACCGTTTTGAAACGTGAACTCCTTGCCTTCAGGTGATGGGCTGAGTCGGGAGGTTCCACTTGTGGCCTGGCTGGCTTGTTCGGGATGCGGTCCACGCTGCATCGCAGGCCGGCGCCCCTGCCTGGTGGCTTGCGAGCACTGAAGCTGCATTCAACCGGCCTGGTGTAGGATTAAGAATTGGCTCTCCCGCCTCCGGAGGGCCGGGTACCGACGGGTCAGGATCGATGAAGTCGACAGCACGGAGCCAGGGCGGGTGAGGGTGGCCGGTAACGTAGTGGCCGCCGTACTGGTTTTCTCGTTCTGCATGTTCTTTTCGGCACGCTATATCCAGTCCGAGCAGCAGGGCGATGCGGAACTGCAGCGCTTCTTCGCGCTGCAGGATCTGGCCACCATTCGTGCACGAATCGAGGGTCACCTCAACGCCAACCTCGTGGCCATTCGTACCCTGCGTGCCGAGCTTGCGCTCAACCCGGTCGTCGAGCCTGAACGCTTCCAGCGTCTTGCGGAGGAAGTGCTGACCGACGAACTCCATACCCGGCATGTGGCGGTGGCACCGGATCTGGTGATCGAGTATATCTACCCGCTCATCGGCAACGAGGCAGCGCTCGGGCTGGATTACCGCGAGAGTCCCGCACAGATCAGGTCCATCGAGGCCGCGCTGGAAGCCGGCGATATCCTCATCAGCGGGCCCGTCGACCTGGTCCAGGGCGGTCGGGCCCTCATTGCCAGGGTGCCGGTCTATCTGCATCGCAGTGATGAACTGTGGGGCATCATTTCCCAGGTCATCGATCATGAGAGTCTGTTTGCCGATGCCGGGTTGTTCGACGCCGAGATGTGGTCGGTCGGGCTCAGGGGCGCGGACGGCGAAGGAATGGGCGGTGATGTGTTCGCGGGCTCCGAACTCCTCTGGCAACTCGATCCCGTCATGGTGCCTGTCGAACTGCCGGTGGGGCAGTGGTGGTTGGCGGCCATGCCCGCCTCACTGGCCTGGGAGCGACCGCTGGCCTCCTATTCCGGCTACTGGTTTCTGGGGATCGCGCTCTCGCTGGCCACCTCCATTCTGATATACGGCTTGCTGACCAGCCACATGCGCTTGCGACGCGCGTTTTCGACGATCAGCCATCAGGCCCGATTCGACGGGTTGTCCGGATTGCCCAATCGCCAGTTTTTCACGCAGCAGCTCGAGGCACAGATTCGTCGTTGTCGTCGGCGAGAACAACGATTCGCACTGATGTTTCTGGATCTCGATCATTTCAAGGAGATCAATGATTCGCTCGGGCACGAGGCCGGTGATGACCTGTTGCAAGGGTGCAGTCAGCGCATCGTCGCTGCCATGCGTGCCGACGACATGGTGGCGCGCTTCGGGGGTGACGAGTTCGTGATCCTGGTCAGGGAACTGTCCGATCCGGTCGATGCGGAACTGGCGGCCGAAAAGGTGCTCGCCGCGCTACGACCTCCACTCGAGGTGGCCGGACATGAAGTGAGTATTGGCGGGTCGATCGGCATTGCCGTCTACCCCGATGACGGTGTCAGCACCACTGATCTGCTCAAACATGCCGACCTGGCGATGTACGCGGCAAAGTCGGCTGGTCGTGATACCTCCTACTTCTACAACGAGTCATTGCGTCACCAGTCGGACACGCACCTCAAACTGCATCGCGAGATTCAGCTGGGGCTTGCCGACGGCCAGTTCGAAGTTCATTACCAGCCGATAATCGATGCCGTCAGCGGTGAGATTCGGGCGGTCGAGGCATTGATTCGCTGGCAGCATCCGGAGCGGGGGCTGCTCAGTCCTGCCGATTTCATTCCGGTGGCCGAGCGAACCGGCGTGATACGTGAGCTCGGTCTGCAGGTATTGCGGCAAGGGTGTGCGGATTGCCGGCGAATGCTTTCGGCCGGTCTGGATGTCACGCTGTCGATCAATCGGTCCCCGAGAGAATTCAACGACAACAGGACGGTGCAGCGCTGGCTGGAGGTGCTCGCCGAGGAGGGGCTGGAACCGGAGCGACTGACTGTCGAGTTGACCGAGTCGCTGCTGATGCCCGACCGGGAGCGTCAGCACCAGCTGTTGCGTGATCTGCACGACGGAGGGGTGCGCCTGGCCATCGACGATTTCGGCACCGGATACTCCTCGGTGACTTACCTGAGAAAATTTCCAGTGTCACAAATCAAGATCGATGGTGTCTTCGTCTCCGAGATGCTTGACGATAACGCGCAGTACGCGCTGGTCGAGGCATTGGTCAGGATGGCGCAGGCGCTGGGGCTTGCGGTGGTGGCCGAGGGCGTGGAGACGGCAGAGCAGGCGCGAATGCTCACCGCCATGGGTTGCCAACTGCTGCAGGGCTATTACTTCGGACGGCCCATGTCTGCTTCGGACCTGATCGCGCGCTACGGACCAACACCGGCAACCGGGTAGGCCGTTGGCAGGACGTCAGGATTTCAGCCGGAAGCGCCAGAGTCCTTGCTGTCGGGTTTGCGGATTTCGCGGTCCGTTTCCTCGATCTCGTTCATGGCGCTGCGAAAGCCCTTGAATGCACCGCCGAGATCCTTGCCCAGATTCTTGATTTTGCCGCTACCGAAGATCAGCAGCACGATCAGCAGCACCACGAGCAGCTGCCAGATTCCGATGTTCCCGATTCCCATGTCATGTCTCCTCGAGTGAGTGTTCAGTTGCTTGCATTGCGAAGAATATCCCAGTCCAGTTCGTCCCAGGTATGGAGTTGGCCACCGTGATTGGCCGCGAACTGCACGGCGTCGGATTCGACCGAGAAGGGAGCCGGAGCATGTCCCATGGCGCCGCGCTGGTCGTGACCGACCACGAACCAGGCCTCCTGTGCCCGTACCCAGTGTTCGTCGGACGGATCGTCCCATCCGGTCAGGGACAGGTCATGCATGTAAAGCGCGGCGATGGCCGGGGCCGACTCCGGTTGCCAGGCCCATGAGATCAGGTCACCGGTCGAGCAGAACGGCAGCATTTCGCCGTCGCGCAGGCAGGCCTGGCCCTTGGGGCCGGGAAAGCGCACGATGGTCATGCCGCACAGGGCGCAGTCGTGTTCGTCTGTCAGCGTCAGCAATCGGCAGTGATCGTGGCCGACTTCGGCCTGCTGACCACAGCCGATCAGGGTCGCGGCCGGCAGCAGGGCCATGAACTGAAGCAGCCTTCGTCGTGTTGTCATTGCCTTGGCTCCGTGGTCATTGTTGATCAGCTTTTTCGCGCCGCAAACAGCCCGGCCGCCGCGGCCAGTGGTACAACGGTCCAGGCGGCCAGTATGCCCATCAGCCGCCCGACCGAGAATTCCTGCTCGGCCACCACCGAAAGCATTCCGGATGCGGCCGCGGCCTCCTCGAAGCCGGTCAGGTTGACTAGCCGGAAAACATCGGTGGGATTGATCAGCAGCAGCACCTGGAACAGCCCCTGGTCGACGCGCCCCTCCGTGCCGACCAGCAATCCAAGCAAGGCCAGATCGTAGATCAGCACGAGCACAAACCACGCCAGCAGTGCCAGGCCGGCTGCCCGGGCTTTCTCGCGAGTGATGGTGCTGATCAGGTAGGCCAGGGCAAGGAAGGCCCAGCCAAGCAGGATGGCGCTGCCGATAAACAGGCTGAATGGGCCGACGAGGTCGGCAAAAGCCGCTTCCTCGGCGACCAGGCCGATGACCAAGGCGGCGATGCCGAAACCAAGCGCGGTGGACAAGGCCAGCATGGCCGCATGGCCCAGGAACTTGCCGACAAGCAGCCCGACGCGGCTGATCGGGTAGGTCATCAGCAGCAGCAAGGTACCTTTTTCGTCTTCGCCGACGATACTGTCATATGCCATCATCAGCGCGATCAGCGGGATCAGGAACACCGCCAGGCTGGCCAGGCTGACGATGGTGGTGGAAATGCGGGTAAATCCCACCTGGCCGGCAGCCGCGGCTCCGAACCAGGCCAGCGCGATGGCCAGCACGGCGAAGGCCAGGGTGGTGGCCAGCACCCAGCGGTTTCTCAGGCCGTCGCGGAATTCCTTGGCGGCAACGATTCCGATTTCACGCATGCTGATCCTCCGCGACATCGGCCAGGCGGTTGAAGTGGGTGTAGAGTGATTCCAGGCTGGGTGAATCGACGCTGACATCGGTTACGTCCTCGTCGGCCAGCAGTGCACGCATGATGTCGAGCTTGCGCCCTGCCGGTGCCTCGAGTTCGATGAGGTCGTCGCGCACTGGACGGGCCTCCAGGCCGAGGGCGGCGAGGCGCTCGTTGATCGTGCCGTTGACCCCGCCCGTGCGCGCCCGGATGCGAAGCGGCAGGTCGGCCTGCCGGCGCAATTCATCGATGGTGCCATTGGCCTGCAGGCGGCCATTGGCCAGGATGGCGACACGATCGAGGTGACGCTCCACTCCGGCCAGCACGTGCGAACTGAGAATCACGCTGGTGCCGGTCGCCCTGAGTTCGTCGATCATGTCGTAGACATCGCGCGTGGCAATCGGGTCGAGGCCGACGGTCGGTTCATCGAGCAGCAGCAGTTTCGGTTCGCCCAGCAATGCCTGGGCCAGGCCGAGGCGCTGGCGCATGCCCTTGGAATAAGTGCGCACTCGCCGCCTTGCCGCATGTCCCAGGCCGACGCGCTCGAGCAGGTGGTCGGCGGTGGCCACCGGGATGCGCTTGAGGCGAGAAAAGTAGCGCAGCACCTCCTGGCCCGAGAGGTTGTCGTAGAAGCTCACGTTTTCCGGCAGATAGCCGAGCTTGAGGCGCAACTGGCCGGCAGCACGTCCGCGCGGATTCTCGCCCAGCACTTCAACCTGGCCCGAACTGGCGGCGAGTACACCGAGAATCATTTTCATGGTGGTCGACTTGCCCGCGCCGTTGTGGCCAAGCAGGCCGAGTACCTCGCCGGGGGCCAGTTCCAGGTCGAGGTCGATCACGGCACGAACCTTGCCAAAGTGGCGCGAGACCTGCTGTAGACGAACGACGCTGTTCATGTGGAAAAGTCCTGTTGCGGGGGTGGACGCATCAGTGGGGCCGAGTCGGTGACACCGGGAGGTCTGAGGACGGGAAATTCGCGTTGTACCCAGCGCAGCAACTGTACGGCCGGGCTGTTCATCAGGATGCGTGCCATGGGATAGGTCCAGAACAGGCGATCGACTGCGTCGTTGGGCTCGTGAGGCACATCGCCGATGCCATCCCCGCCCAGGTCCCAGCCCATGTAGTCGCTCCAGTAGTTACCGCGGCCGTCGATCGACCATTCCTGCTTGCGGGTGGCCACGTACATGACCTGGCTGCGATTGTTGATCAGTGCATTCTCGTGGATCTCGTTGTTCTCGGATCCGGCGGTGAGGTGTATGCCGATGTCGGTGCGTTCCAGGTGGTTGCGCCGGAAGACGTTGAACTGAGAGTTGTAAATGAACATCGCCTTGCCCTCGGATCCCCGGATCGGGGTGCCGGTGCGTGGGTTGGTGCTGGCAGTGATGGCGATGGCAGTGTTGTCGGTGATGGTCGAGTCCTGCATGTCGTTGATGAGAAACCCGTATCCTTCGTCGCCTTCAGAGTGGTTGCCGGCAATGTTGAGCCGGCGTGACTGCATCAGTGCGAATCCGGCACGATTGTTCCAAGAGCGGTTGCCGACCACATCGTTGTCGTTGGAATTCATGTAATGCACGCCGTAGCGTTGGCTGTGCAGATGGTTGCCTTCCAGGCGATTGTTGTGCGAGAAGTCGATATAGATGCCGTCGCGCGTTTCCCAGACGACATTGTCCTTGACCAGGCTCTGGCGGGTATTGAACAGGTGGATGCCGTTGCCGCGGTCCTGGTGGCGCAGCGTGATGTCGCCACTGATGTGATTGCCTTCGACCAGCGCCTCGTGGCTGCCGTGCAGCCAGATGCCGAAGCCACGCGCCTCGATGCGATTGCCAGCCAGCTGGACGCCGGTGGCGCTGCGGGTTGTGTAAATGGCGGCGTCCATGTCGGTCAGGTTGAGGCCGCTGTTTCTCAGGTGAAGATTCCGGATGGTGACGTCGGGCGCGTCGATCCACAGGATGTGGCCCTGCCCGTCGCCATCGAGGATGGCACCTTCCTCGCCGATCAGCGTCACAGGCTTCTCGATCCGGAAGTTTCCGGTGTGAACCCCGGGCTGGATTGCCAACACCGCGCCCTCGGGCGCTTCGGCAAGTGCCTGTTCGAGTTCGCCGGGTGCCACGGAAGCGGCGGCGGCCAACAGTGCCGGGGCGAGAAGTGAAAACACTGCAGCAAGAAGTCCTTTCATCGTTTTGTCGCGCATGTCGAATCGAAGCGGGGCGGCGGAAGTCCGCCGCCCCGCGAGGTTGAGGTACAACGACCTTTCGAGTTTACGCCGGTTCAACCAGCATGCGTCCGCCCATTTCCATGTGCAGTGCATGGCAGAACCAGTTGCAGTAGTACCAGAACACGCCCGGCTTGTCGGCCGTGAACGTGACCGAGGCTGTCTGCTGGGGGCTGAGTTCCATGCTGATGCCGTGGTCGCACAGGCAGAAGCCGTGGCTGAGGTCTTCGACCCGGTCCAGGTTGGTCACCACTACCGTGACCTCGTCACCCTGCTTGACCTTGAACTCCTCCATGCCGAAAGCCGGCGCAACGGAGGTCATGTAGACACGCACCTTGTTGCCGTCCCGAATGACCTTGTTGTCGCGCTCGACGTTAACGCCGTCGGCCTCGGCCATGGCGATGGTCTCGGCAAAGGTGGGATCGTCACGGCTGTAGATCTGGGTGGTGTTGATCTGGTCGCGACGAACGATGACGGCATCATGCGGCTCGGCGAAAGTGGGCGTGTCGTGCACCAGCTTCATTTCATCGCCGGAGATATCGATCATCTGGTCGTTCTCAGCATGCAGCGGACCGACCGGCAGGAAGCGGTCCTTGGAATGCTTGTTGAGCGAGAACAGCCACTTGCCGTCGGCATCCTTGGACTCGGCCAGGGTGGCGTGGTTGTGACCGGGCTGGTAGTGCACGTCGATCTTCTGAATGATGTAGTCGACATCCTCGCCCTGCCAGTTGCGCACGGCCTTTTCCATGTCCCACTTGACGATCTGGCTGTCGAGGTAGAGCGTGGTGTAGGCGTTGCCGCGTCCGTCGTAGGTGGTATGTAGCGGCCCCAGGCCCAGTTCGGGCTCGGCGGCGATGACCTCTCTCGGATCGTCGAATTTGTCGTCGAACAGGTCGTCGAGCCGGTCGATCTGGATCATGCTCACCGTGGGCGAGAGCTTGCCGGCGGCAATGAAGTACTTGCCGTCTGTTGAAGTGTTGAGGCCGTGCGGGCTTTTCGGAATCGGCACGTAGCGGGTCACTGCCGATCCGTGGCGTCCATCGACTACCGGCACGTCGTTGTCGCCGTAGGTGGTGTATTCACCGTTGCGCACGGCTTCCTCGATGCGCTCGATGTTGAAGATGACCACCCAGTCGCGTTCGGGGGCCATCATGTCGGCCTGGTGCACGGCACGCTCGGAGTTGTAGCAGGTCGAGGCGGCATACTTGCCGGTGTAGTCGGCATCCATGTTGTCGAGGTTGCCGTCGACCAGTACCTGCCAGGCCACCTCCATGGTCTCGGCATCGATCGCGTTCCACACCGTCCAGTATTCCTCGGGGTTGTCGAGGTGACGACCGTCGTTGGGTTTGGGTGTGATGTACTCGGAGTTGCAGAAGACGTAGTTGGTCTTTGGTACTTTCTGCAGCCGCAACCCGTGAATGGCCTGGGCGTTGGGGACGGTCGTCATCTTGTCGCACTTGAAGATGTCGAGCCGGATACGCGCCACGCGTGTATTGGCCTTGTCGTTGATGAACAGGTACTTGCCGTCATGGCTGCCGTCGGTATAGCTGACGTGAGGGTGATGGGCGTCGCCGTTGGTGAAGCGATACGAGTCGCCCATGATGCGCTTGGATTCGTTGGTCATGCCCCAGCCAGACGCCGAGCAGTGGTTGAATACCGGGATACGCATGATCTCGCGCATTGAAGGCACGCCGAACACGCGTACCTCGCCGGAATGACCGCCCGACCAGAAGCCGTAGTACTCATCCAGCTCGCCGGGGGGTACATGCGTGCTGCCGGCATTGCCGGACGAGCGTGCCTGAGCCGACTGGCTGCTGCCGAGCAGCAGCCCGGCCGAACCGGCCCCGGCCATGCCGAGGGCGCCGACGGTGGCGGTCACGCCGAGGAAACGGCGACGGCTGCTGTCCTGAATCTCGGTGTCCTGTGTTGTGGGAGTCTTGTCCCGTGTCTTGTCGTTCATCGTTTCACCTCTCGGGTTGCTTCACTAGTGAGCATGTCATGTGCCTTCCATGCGCTTGTCGCTTCTTCAGCTATCGGCCACTTTCAGTGGCACTCGATCACTGCCTGAGGCCAGTTTTTCCGCCTTTTCCCTGCGCTTGCGTCGCATGATCACGGGCGGGCACTTCTGGTCGTTGAAATAGGTCACCTGGCAGTCCAGGCAGTAATGGCACTCGTTGGGATTGATGTGGCCATCGGGATGGATGGCCTGCACTTCGCATTCGGTGGCGCAGATCTGGCACGGCGAGCCGCATTCCTTGTGGCGCTTGAGCCAGTCGAACAGCCGCAGCCGTGCCGGAATGGCCAGCCCGGCGCCGAGTGGGCACATGTAGCGGCAGAAGAACTTGCGGTTGAAGACCGAGATGCCCAGCAGGATCAGCGCATAGAGAATGAAGCCCCATTCACGCTGGAAACGCATGGTCACCGCGGTCTTGAAGGGCTCGACCTCGGCATAGACTTCGGCGGTGCCCAGGGAATGCAGCGAAATGCCGAACAGGGCAAGCAGGATCAGGTATTTCAGCGACCACAGTCGCTCGTGCACCACCCAGGGCAGCTCGTACTGCCTGACCTTGAACTTGAGTGCGACGTCGTTGATCAGCTCCTGCATGGCGCCGAACGGACACAGCCAGCCGCAGTAGACGCCGCGCCCCCACAGCAGCAGGGTGACGGCGACGAAGGTCCACAGGATGAACATCATCGGGTCCATCAGGAAGGTGGACCACTGGAAGTCGGTCAGTAGTGCATTGGTGAAGGTCAATATGTTGACCACCGACAGTTGCGCCAGGGTATACCAGCCAATGAACACGACCGTGTAGATGAGAAAGGTGATCCGGATTCGCTTGATGAGCTTCGGCCGCTTCGCCAGCCAGTCCTGGAACATCAGGATCAGGGTGAGCGTCAACAGGCCGGCACCCAGCACACCGATCTGCCAGGTGCGATCTTCCCAGACGGTGACCCACAATGGCCTGTCGGACGGTCCCGGCATGGCCTGCGGTGGGTCGGGGTAGTCAAACCAGGCTTCCGGTGGCTCGTACTCCAGCGGGAAGTTGACGAATACCGAATCCAGTGCGCCGATCTGGCGGCGAACCAGCAAGTCCAGTTCCCAGGGGCTTCCGGGGTCGAAGCTGTAGTCCGAACGGACGATGAAGATATCGCGTTCGCTGATGTCCGGGCCACCCTCGGCGGCGATCTGAGACGGCGCGCGTACCAGGTCGGCGTCGCGGAACTGTATGGCGCTGTCGCCCTGGTTGAGCTGGATACGGTCGAAGATCCCGCCGCGCACGAAGCCGGTGCCCTTGAACGAGTAGCGGCCGCTGGCAGCCAGGTAGATGGCGTGTTCGCCGTCGTCCAGGCGATCCATCAGTCGCTGATAATGATCATCGCCGAGCAGGTTGCGCCCGGCCGTCGGCGCATTCAGATAGGCCGCATAGAGATCGATGAAAGTGTCTTCCTCGGTCCCCTCCGGTGCATTGTCGACACGTTCGGCCTCGGTACCCATGAAGGCATCGTCGATCTCACCGCGGGTCAGGTGGAGTCGCCCGACCGCGCCGGCTTCACGCAGCTCGCTCCAGTCCATGGTCTCGAAGACGTCGGGTTTGACGCTGGCCGGATCGGCGATGGGTACCGCATCGGGATCGACCAGCCCATGACCGACTGCGACCAGGCGCGAGGCATTCATTATGTCTTCGCCCATCACCACCACGGTGACGGTAGCCCCGGAAACGGCATCGACGTAGCTGTAGCCTTCGCGGATGCGCGCCGACAGGCCAACGCGCACACGATCACGGATGGTCTTGCCTACGTACTGGTCGACGAACTCGACCAGGCGGCGCTCGGGAATGCCGACCAGCATGATCGGTTCTTCGTGTTCAAGTACGCGCACGCCGGTCACGACGCCGTCCATGTCCAACCCGACCAGCATGTTGACCGGCTTGCCGGAATAGGCGGGAATCGGTGCGACGTCGATGGTCTCGAAGATCAAGCCGATCTGTTCGTCGTTACGGTAGACCGGGCGGGCCGGGGGTTCGCCAGTGGCTTCGCCGGCGCGGTCGGCCTCCGGGAAGAAGTCGCCGAGTGCGCCGTCGCGCGGGTCGGCAACGGCCTGGCCGAGCATGACCAGCAACAAACACAGGCCAGCCAGCAGACGGATGACCTTCCCCCTCATTGTGCCTGGCCCCTGCTGTCGCGGTTCAGGCAATGCATCCGATTGGTGTAGGAACGGAGTCATCTGCCGATTGGTTCGCCTTTGCCCGGGTCAGGGCTCATGTAAACTGAATACCTGATTCTGAAGAAGTACGTTAAAGGCTTATTTGATCTGGCGCAACTCAACGGGTTTTTCTCACTGAGAGACTGGCTTGGGCGCAGCGCGGAATCTTGAGGAGAACGGCATATGAACGAGCAGCGGCAGGAAGTTCCGAGGCAGGTGTTCCGTCGCCCCGGCGTGGTCAATCCGCGTCGCTTCGTCGGCGAGTACTGTTTTGAACTGGAAGGGCTGTCCGAGATGGTCCGTATCCGTATATTCGGTGCCCTGGACGACGACTGGTACGAGGTGGCGCAAAGCCATTATCTGCAGCCCCCGGGTGCAAGCGGACCGTCGATGAGCGAGACCCAGCGCTACGGCAGCGTGGAAGA
>SKXY01000021.1 GCA_007128175.1 Wenzhouxiangella sp.
CGTGGGCGCCATCAACTCGAACTGGCTGGGTCCGCGCGAACTGAAGCTGCCCATCACATCGGCATAGGCCTCGATCTCGAACATGTTCACGGCCACATCGATTTCGACCTGGGCGGTACCACCGGCCAGGGCGTCAATCAGTGCCTGTCCGGCAACGTTGTCGACCATCAAAGACGGCACGGTGGTGTCTTCCAGGCCACCCATGGAGATGGGCGGACCACCGGCATTGTTGTAGGCAACGACGAATTCCGCCCCGGCGGCCACGGCGTTGTTGATCTTGTTGACGAACTGACAGCCACCGCGCGCGATCAGGGCCGCCTCGCCATCGAAGCTGCCCGGCGGAAATGCATCGCAGCCTTCTGCATTGGCCGGATCGACTTCACCGGCCCAGCGCAGGGTACCGACATAATCGGCCGTCATTTCCGGCCCGGTGCCCTGGGTTCCGGCGAGATCCTGGGGGCCGCCGTCGAGATGGACGGCATTGGCAAACACGCGCGCATGGGTCGAGGCGGCAACCGCCGCATTCCAGGGACCGGTCTTGGCCACGGTCGATGCGCCCGGGCCGTCATTGCCGGCCGAGGCAGCCACGAAAACATTGGCGGCGTAGGCGTCCAGGAAGGCCTGGTCGACGGCATCCAGCCAGGGGTTGTCGGTGCCGGAGATGGAGAAATTGAGCACGTCGACGCCGTCGGCGATGCCCTGGTTGACCGCGGCGATGGAACTGGAACCGGGACAGCCCGGATCGCACACCTTGTAGGCAATGACATTGGCCCGAGGCGCAACACCGGACAGCTCGATATTGAACGTCTCTCCACCGATCTGGAAAGCGGCGAAATGACGGTTGCCGGCCGCGGTGCCACCGACATGGCTGCCATGGCCATGAGTATCCTCGGGGCTGCCACCGTTGGGGTGGAAGGTCCAGGCACCGATGAGCTTGTCGTTGCAGAAGGCGGGATTGTCGACACACCAGCCGACGTAGTTGCCGGATCCGTAGGGATTGGTGTGGGTGTAACCATCCATATCGGTCGCTGCGAACGATGGATGCTGCGAGTTGATGCCGGTATCGATGATTCCGACGGTCACGCCCTCACCTCGCGTATCGAGACCGGCAAGGGTTTCACCTTCCCAGATGGCCGGCGCTCCGATCAACTCGGGCCCGACATCGGTTTCAAGCTCGCGAATGCGATCGGCTTCGACCGACCTGACGCCATCGATGCCTTCGACGCGACGGGCTTCGTCGGGAGTGAGGCTGACGGCCATGGCGTTGAGAACGTTGAGGTAGCTGAACGTCGGCTCGACGCGTCGGCCGACCTGGCCGCTGACCGCGTCGAGCAATTCGGCCTGACGCGATGAAAGGTAGTCGAGATAGGCCCGGCTGGCAGGGGCATCGACGTCGAGTCGGGCCGTGCCGATGGCACGGGGACTGGTGGCGGCCAACCCGGCAATACCACCTTCGTAGGCCGCCAGCGAGGGCTCATGCAAACGCACGATGTAGAGGCGGCGCCCCTGGTCATCGAGCGGCGCAAGCCGGTCGTTGTCGGCAACAATCTCGGCACTGGCAAGTGCCGATACCGATGTCAGGCTGGCATCGGCCGGCGACGACGCAAGCGCGCCAATCACCGTCAAGCCGGCGGCCACGCCTGCTGCAAGCAGCGTGTAAGCAGAACATTTAGTATGAGTCACGGTTTTCCTCTCCCAATGGAACCACAGGCTGACCGTCAGCAAGCCGGCAGTGAGCCCTCCTGAAGTACCGGAGCAGGGGATGCTCCAGCGAAGAAATTTAGCCGTGAACCGCGAACAAGGCAACAAAAATTTTTCTCCGGCCCATTCGGGACCGGAATTCGGGGAAGGGAGTGGTCGCCCGATCAGCGGCCCGCCTCATCGTTTCCTGATGAACGAACAGTCGATACTTGCTGGCCCTGCAACTCGAATCGATCGCGGATAATCCGGCCCGGGAGGAGCCCGGCGCGCCAGGCTAGCTGCGAAGTCCCACACCCCGCCTGAGCAGGGTCAGGCTGGCGACAAACAGCACGGTACCGAAGCCGACGACGATGGCATAAGCCAGCCACAGCGAAACGTCGCTGACGCCAAGCATGCCGTAGCGGAAGGCATTGACCATGTAGAGGATGGGATTGGCCAGGGCGATCTGCGCGGTCACGCCGGGCAGCAGGCCAACGGTAAAGAACACGCCGCCAAGATAGGTCATCGGCTGCAGCACGAAGGTGGGAATGATGGAAATGTCGTCAAACTTCTGCGCGTAGACGGCGTTGATGAAACCGGCCAGGGCGAAGGTGACCGCGGTAAGCAGCAACATCGACAAGGTGATCCAGATGTTGTGCATGTGAATGCCGGAGAAGAATGCGGCAACGATCCAGACCAGAATGCCGACGGTGAGGGCACGAAACACCGCCCCGGACACGTATCCGGCCAGGATAATCGACGGCGGCAGCGGCGAGACCAGCAACTCCTCGACGTGCTTACCGAACTTGGCGCCGAAAAACGACGAGGTGATGTTGCCGTAGGCGTTGGTGATCACGCTGAGCATGATCAGGCCCGGCACGATGAAGTCGATGTAGTTCATGCCGCCCATCTCGCCGACCCGGCGGCCGATGATGGCGCCGAAGATGACGAAATACAGGCTCATGGTGATCATCGGCGGCAGCAGGGTCTGCGGCCAGATTCGCAGGATGCGCGTGATTTCCTTGATCAGGATGGTCTGGTAACCGATCCAGTAGGTCTTGGCCGAGACCTTCTCGTTCATGCCACCTTCTCCTCGTCGAATCCGACCAGGCGCACAAACAGCTCCTCAAGCCGGTTGGCCTTGTTGCGCATGGACTTGACCTCGATGCCCTTGTCCTCGAGCACGCGGAAGAGACGATTGAGGCTTTCCGATTTCGGCACGCTCGCTTCCAGCGTGATCGCATCCCTGAGCGAGATCTCCATGCCCTCGACCTCCGGGACTTGCTCGATCGGGTCGCACAGATCCAGCACGAAGGTCTCGACCTGGAGCTTGTCGAGCAGTAGCTTGACCGAGGTGTTCTCGATAATTTGGCCGTGATCGATGATGGCAATGTTGCGGCACAGTTGCTCGGCTTCTTCGAGGTAGTGCGTGGTCAGGATCACCGTGGTGCCGGCTTCGTTGATCTCCTTGATGAAACGCCACATCGACCTGCGGATTTCGATATCCACACCGGCCGTGGGCTCGTCCAGAATCAGCAGGTGCGGCTGGTGCACCATCGAGCGGGCAATCAACAGGCGGCGCTTCATCCCGCCCGAGAGCGTTCGCGACGGCTTGAACGCCTTGTCCCAAAGGCTGAGCTTTTTCAGGTAGTACTCGGCGCGCTCCCTGGCGATGCGACGCGGCACACCGTAGTAACCGCCCTGGTTGACGACGATGTCGAACGGCTTCTCGAACTGGTTGAAGTTGACCTCCTGCGGCACCAGCCCGATCTCGGCCATGGCCTGCGAACGCGACCGCTGAACGCTGGTACCAAACACTTTCGCCTCGCCGGCGGTGGCGTTGACCAGGGAGCTGACGATGCCGATCAGGGTGGACTTGCCGGCGCCGTTCGGGCCGAGCAGAGCGAAGAAATCGCCTTCGGCGACATCCAGGTCGATGCCACGCAGCGCGATCACGCCGTTCTTGTAGGTTTTCTTCAGGCCGCGAATTTCCAGCGCACTCATTACGGATTGCCTATTGGTTTCGTTCGTTGGGGCCGGCACAATAGCAGGCCGATTGTATAGCCACATTCATCTTGGGTTGATCCGAGTGGGAATCAAATCATTTGTTTTACTGGCACTGGCCTTTCTGGCTGCCGGAGTGTTCACCGGGGCAAGCGCCGGTGATGATCGCTGGGCCGGTCTGGAGCCCTGCGAAATCTCCATTGCCGGGGGCCGGCTGACGGCCGAGGCACAGTGCGGCACGCTGACGGTGGGCGAGAACCCCGATGCCCCCGACGACCGGCGCATCGAACTGGCCTTCGCCGTGGCCCCGGCACGCTCGGGACGTGCACTGCCCGACCCCGTGGTCTACCTTGCCGGCGGTCCCGGCCAGTCGGCACGCGAGACCCTGCCGATCATGCAGCGCGCCCTCAGGGACCTCAACCGCGACCGCGACCTGATCTTTCTTGACCAGAGGGGCACGGGCGGATCGAACATCCTCGATTGCGAGATGGACGATGGTCATGACCTGTGGATGGAAACCGATCTGGCCGACACCAGCGAAAGCCTGAAACGCTGCATGCAACGATGGGATGCTGACGTGCGCTTCTACACGACCACTCAAGGCGCGGCGGATCTCGAATCCTTCCGGGCGCATTACGACATTGCCGCACTCAACCTCATCGGTGGCTCCTACGGCACCCGCATGGCGCAGGTCTACCTGCGCAACTACCCGGAGCACGTCCGCAGCGTTGTGCTTGACGGCGTCGTGCCGACCCGGCTGCAACTGGGGTCCGAACACGGCATCATGCTCGATCGTGCACTACACCGGCTGTTCGATGCCTGTCAGCAGGACAGTGAATGTTCCGCGCATTTCCCCGAGCTCGATTCGGACTTTTCCGAACTCAAGGCCAGATACAACGGCAACAGCCAGCCGATCTTCGTCACCCACCCGCGTACCGGGCAGGGCTTCGAGATGAACTTCACGCGCGACGTGCTGGCCACGGCCCTGCGTTTTCTGGCCTACAGCCCGGAAAGCCAGATGATGATTCCCTACCTTGTGCACGAGGCGGCCACGACCGGAAGCCCCGAACGGCTGGCCAGCCAGGCGCTGATCGTGACCGACCAGATGATGGACCTGATCGCCGTCGGCCTCAACTTCTCGGTGGGCTGCAGCGAGGACTGGCCCGACTGGCCCGAAGGCATCGACCAATCCGCGACGCTTCTGGGTGAGAGCCTCACCGAGGTCTACCGCGAGGTCTGCTCCTGGTGGCCGGCCGGAGAGGTACCCGAAGATTTTCACCAGCCATTCGATGCCGACGTGCCCATGCTGATCCTTTCCGGCGAGCTCGACCCGGTCACGCCACCCGCCTACGGCGACGAGGCACTGGCCCAGTACAGCCAGGCACGGCACCTGGTCGCCGAAGGGCGAGGACACATCGTGCTGACCAACCCGTGCATCGGCGGCATCGCAACTAGATTCATTCGTTCCGCCGATGTCGAAGACCTGGATACCGACTGCATGAAGGCCATCGGCCCCGAACCCTTCTTCCTTGACCTGCTGGGACCCGCGCCATGATCGAAGCCAACGGACTGAGGAAGAC
>SKXY01000344.1 GCA_007128175.1 Wenzhouxiangella sp.
AACCCAAACCACACGATGAACTGGGCATGAAGATATTGACCAAACGACAAATCATCGGCCTTGGCGGCAGCGTCGTCGGCGGCCTGTTCCTGATGGCGAGCTTCAGCGTTTACACGCAGGAGATCGAGCCGGTACTTGAAACCAGCCGTCAGGCTGCAGAAGGTACCGCCCAGTCGCAGGAGCGAATCGACGAGCTGGATGAGCGCACTCAGGAACTGTTGAGCCAGTACCGCGCCAGTCTGAAGCAGCTCGAGCAACTCGAGCGCTACAACGCCTCTCAGCAGCGCCAGGTCGATTCCCAGCGGAGTGAAATTGACTCGCTGAATCGCGATATCGACAACATCGCAAGCCTGCAGCGAGCCATGCAGCCGTTGATGGAGGACATGGTCGATGGGCTTGCCCGCCTGGTTGAGGCCGATGTCCCGTTCCTCATGGATGAACGCCGCAGTCGCGTGGAGCGTTTGCAGGCTGCCATGGACGATCCTTCGCGGACACCGGCCCAACGTTATCGAATGGTGGTCGAGGCCTACCAGATCGAGAACGAGTATGGTCGCACGATCGAGGCCTACCGCGGCGATATCGAGGTTGACGGTCGGCTGTACGAGAATGTTGACTTCCTCCGCATCGGTCGTGTCTCCTTGATCTTCCGGACTGACGATGACCGCGTAATGAAACGCTACGACGTCGAATCACAGTCCTGGGTCGATCTGGACTTGAGCTATCTGCAGGACGTCAAGACAGCAGCGCGGGTCGCGCGCGAGGCCATTCCACCGGAGCTGATCTTTATGCCGGTCACTGCTCCCCAGGAATCGGAATAAGGGGTGCTGGCCATGACACGCAGAATTGACACGAACCTCAATCAATCATTTGATGGCAGGGATTCCATGACTTCGAAGATTTCCAATCGCCTGGGCGTTGCGCTGCTTGCTCTGGGGCTGACCCTGGTCGGGTTTGCACCGAATTCCATGGCTCAGCCGCAGACGCTGGAGCAGGTCCTGCGCACCATGCAGCAGGAACGCCAGCAGGTCGACGAGGCCAATCGCGAACGCGAGCAACGCTTTCTCGAGCAACAGCAGAACCAGGAATCCGAGCTGAATCGCGTTCGTAACCAGGTCGAGGAAGCAGAGGAGGAGGCCAGTCGCCTCGAGTCCCTGCGCAACGAACTCGATCGTGAGCTTGAAGAACTGCGCCAGCAGTTGTCCGAGCGCCAGGGCGAATTCGGCGAACTGTTCGGTGTCGCCCGGGCGGCCGCGGCAGATCTTAATGAGAATCTGGAAGAGTCGCTGGTTTCGACCGAGTTCCCGGGCCGTGGCGAGGACTTGTCACGTATGGCCCAGGCCGGCTCTTTGCCTACCGTGGAGCAGCTGGAGAATCTGTGGTTTACCATGATGCAGGAGGCCACCGAACAGGGGCGGGTCGCCCGCTACGACGCTGCGGTGATCCGTGAAGACAACCGTTCGGTAGACGAAACCGTAGTTCGCGTCGGACCCTTTACGGCCTTTACCGACGAGGGCTTCCTGACCAGCCGGGATGGTACTCTCCGTTACCTGGTGCGCCAGCCTGGTGGGGGTGCAGTTCGCGCCGCCCAGCGTGTCTACAATCATGACGGTCCAGGCGTGGTCCGCGGCAAGATTGATCCGTCGCTGGGCGGTCTGCTTGCCCAGGTGATTGAAATCCCGACCCTCCGAGAGCGTATTGATCAGGGTGGCTGGATCGGTTACACCATTATTGTGGTCGCCTTCTTCGGTATCCTGTTGGCTGTCTTCCGCTGGTTGATGCTGATGATCACCCAGATGAAGGTGAAAGCCCAGATGCGTTCTTCCACCCCGTCGGAATCCAACCCGCTGGGGCGGATCATGAAGGCTTACGAAGAGCACAAGGGCGAAGATCTCGAAACCCTGCAGCTCCACCTCGACGATGCCGTGCTCAAGGAAATTCCCAAGCTTGAACGTGGCCTGAACCTGGTCAAGGTGCTGGCTGCGGTCGCCCCGCTGATGGGTCTGTTGGGTACCGTGATCGGCATGATCGTGACCTTCCAGGCCATCACCTTGTTCGGCACGGGTGACCCGAGGTTGATGGCGGGCGGTATCTCGCAGGCGCTCATTACCACCGTGCTTGGCCTGATTGCGGCTGTTCCGCTATTGCTCCTGCATGCCTTTGCCGCAGGTGCTTCGCGTCGTCTGTCGCAGATTCTCGAAGAGCAGTCCGTCAGCTTCGTGGCGGGTGCTGGTGACAAGAGCTGATGGCATTGCTATCTGAGGTTTGCTGACCGTGATTGCGGAATTGTTAAACCCGGCCAACGTGATCGACATCATTGGGGGTTTCCTCAATGCCGGTGGTCCCGTGGTGGTCGCGCTGCTCTGCAGTACCGCGCTTATGTGGCTGCTGATCAGCGAGCGGATTCTGTACTTCTGGTTCTCCGGGCCGAAGCTGCGTAAAACGCAGCTTCGGCGCTGGGAGGCGATGAGTGATCATGCCAGCTGGGAGGCCTACGCCTTTCGCGAGCGCTTGATCTCCGAAGTGCGGATCGAGAACGAGCGTTACATCAATGTGATCCGGGCGTTGATCCTGATCACTCCCTTGCTCGGACTTCTCGGCACCGTTACGGGAATGATCCAGGTCTTCCAGGTCATCGTTGATACCGGCGCTTCGAACGCCCGGTTGATGGCCGAGGGGATCTCCCGCGCCACCATCCCGACCATGACCGGTCTGGCCGTTTCACTGACCGGGGTTTTCTCGATCAGCTATCTCGAGCGCCGCAACGAGTTGCTGGCGAACTCGGCGGCTGAAGTGCTGGATGTCGAGGCTTCGATGGCCTACGGGGCCACTCGCCGCCTGACGGGAGCGGACATGGACGAGGCGGAAGTCAATATCACGCCGCTGCTCGATATTGTCTTCATCCTGCTGATTTTCTTCATCGTTACCGCGACATTCCTGGATGAGATCGGCATCGGACTCCAGACCCCGGCCGATGATCCGCCTGAAGAACTGCAGCGTCCACCGCCCACAATGGTTCTGAGCGTGCGCGCCGACGGCTTCGTGATGGTGGATGCCGGACGGACGATCGATCCCCGTTCCGTGACCCCTGTCGTGGAGGCGTTCCGCGCCGAGAATCCGCGTGGCGTGGTTCTGTTGAACGCGGCCCCGGATGCGCGTGTCGAAACCACTGTGATGGTGCTGGACCAGACCCGGCAAGCGGGGATAGATCCGGCGGTTGCCATCCAGGAAATGGGCCAATGAGGTCAGTAGTCGAATCATGCTGAAACGCAAGCGAAGTTCCGAAGACGATAGCGATGTCAACGTGACACCGTTGCTTGATATCGTCTTCATTATGTTGATTTTCTTTATCGTGACCGCTACTTTCATCAAGGAGCCGGGCGTCGACGTCATGCGCCCCGACGCCGATACCGCCGAGGAACAGCGGTTGGTGTCGATCCTTGTGGCGATCGATTCGGAGAACCGAGTCTGGATCAACCGTCAGGAAACGCCCCTGGAGGGAGTGCGCTCAGCCGTAGAACGCTTGCGGCGGGAGAATCCCCGGGGTAGTGCAGTCATTCAGTCCGACGGAGCCGCGCACAGTGAGTATCTGGTCGAGGTTCTGGATCAAATCCGGGCAGCCGGTGTCCAAGATGTTGTGGCCGTTTCAATCAGAAGATCATGAGTAGCTTTCTTAGACTCCTAGGTGGAATTCCCGGTGCCGTGATCGTCACGGTAGGCATTTTCTTGCTGCTGGCAACCGTCATCACGCAGCGGGGAGATGTTCAGCTTTCCGAGGACGAGACCATTGAAATCAATGTGACGCGGCAGATCGAAGATACTGCTGACCGACGCATTGAAGATTTTCAGCGCCCCGTCCTGGACGCGCCACCTCCACCTCCACCAACGGTTAGCGACCCGGAATTTCGACCGGAGATGGCCGTTCAGATGGGTGCAATGCCTGACCTGTCCGGCGTGGACGTCGACATCGGTACTGGCTTCAATCCCGACCGTGATGCCCAGCCGCTGGTGCGTATTCCGCCCCAGTATCCGACTCAGTGCATGAATCGGGCAGACGCTGTTGAAACCGTGACGCTGGAATTCAACGTAACGCCGGAAGGTGCCGTGATTGATCCGGAGGTGGTCGCAACCACCAACCCGTGTTTCAATCGTGCCGCCATTCGTGCTGTACAGCGCTGGCGCTACAATCCGCGTGTCGTAGACGGTGTCGAACAGCCACGATTCGGCGTTCGTACCGCGATCGATTTTTCACTGGAGGAATAGGGTGAATTTGCTTCTGACCGTATCGGCACGCTGTGTGACGCTGTGCTTTCTGGCCGCCGTCCTGCTTTTGCCCGCCTCATCGGCTTTTGGGCAGGAGACGCTTGACCCGCGGGTTGCCGGCGACCTGCTTGATGCTTACGAGAAGATCGAGGATGGTGAGTATCAGGACGGGTTGAGATTGCTCAACCGTTTGATGGAGCGGCGCGGCGAAACCATGAAGGATTTTGACCGCGCCTCTGTATTGCAGATCCGCGGTACCGCGCACATCAATCTCGAGAATGTCGATTCCGCGATGCAGGATTTTCGTGAAGCGCTGCGATTGAATGCGCTGCCTGAACAGCAGCAGAATCAGTTGCGTTTGAACCTGGCGCAGCTTTACTTTGTCTCCGAGCGCTGGGAAGACTCCCTGGAACTGTTCGAGGAGTGGATGGCGCAGGACGATGTCACCATCGAGCATTCGACCTATTTCATGCTGGCTGCAGCGAACTACCAGCTGGAAGACTATCGTGCGGCCATCGAGCCGATCGATAATGCCATTGAAAAAGCGCCCGGTCCCGAGCGCCGCTACTACGACCTGAAAAACGCCATACTGAGTAACCTGGAGATGGTGCCGGAGCGTGCCGAGCTGATGGCTGAAATGGTCGAGCTCTGGCCCGAAAGGCTGGAATATTGGCGACAGCTGGCGTCGCTCTACCTGCAAAAGGATGATCAATTCAAATCGTTTTCAACGATTGAGGCGGCTTATATCAATGGTCTGATCGAGTCGGAGGACGACATCATCCTGCTGGCTCAGTATTATTCGACCTTCAACAACCCGTATCGCGGCGCTCAGTTGCTCGAAAGAGAAATGGAATCCGGGCGCGTATCCGACAGCGTCGAGCATCTCGAGATGTTGTCCCAGCTCTGGAGCCAGGCCCGTGAGCACCGGAAAGCCATTCCCGTGCTGCGCGAAGCAGCCGGGGCGTCTGAAACCGGCACGTTGTACTTTCGCCTCGGCCAGTCGCTGATGGCGGACGAGCGTCACGAAGAAGCAGAGCAGGCATTCGCGAACGCACTCGATACCGGCGGCATGGATGACAATCGGACCGCCGATGCCTGGTTGATGCTGGGCAATGCCCGGTTCGACCAGGCCGGACCCGGCGACCGTGATCAACGGATGTTGGCCGACGAGGCCTTCGAACGCGCCGAACGCTACCAGCGCACTCGTGTGCAGGCCAGCGAGTGGCGGGGTTATATCCAGGCCATCAACGAGACCGAAACTCGTCAGGCCATGCTCGAGCAAGAGCAGCAGGAGCGTCTGGCCGAAGCCGCGGAGGAACGCGCCATTACGGCATGTCGCGCACAGCAGCTGGCCGGCAGGGACCTCAGCGAAGAGTGCGAGCGCCTGTTGCAACAGGACGAAGAACTCGAACCGCTCCCCGAGGAAGCCGGGGAATAAACCCAGATCAACCTGGAATCCGGATTCGCCCGCAACCGCGGGCGTCGTGGAGCCGCGCGATGCAGAGAAACTCTCAACTGCTGGAAGGAATTCGGCAGCAACTTCGTGACGGTCACGTCGAGCTTGCGACCGAACGGTGCCTCGAAGGGTTGTCAAAAGCCCCCGATGACATCGAGCTCCACTACCTGTTGGCGCATTGCGACCGGGAAGCGGGCAAGAGCGAAGAGGCACTTGCCCGTTTCAGGCGCGTTGCCGAACAGGACACTCAGCATCTTGGCGCCCGGTTGGAACTCGGCCGCCTGAATGCCGAGCAGGGCCGTGAGGCGGAGGCACGGCGCTGGTTTGACGAGTGCCTCAAGATTGCCCCCAATCATGCCCCGGCGCGAACGCTTCGTGCCCGTCTCGACCAGCACGCCGGTCAGAATTCCAGAGCCATCGAAGGGCTGAAAACTGCATTGCGGGCCGACCCGGACCATGTGCCGGCCCTGGTCACTCTCAGCGAAATCATGCTGCAGGACGGAGATCGTGACGCTGCGCTTCGATATGCCAGCCGGGCGGTTGAAGTCGCGCCAGAAAATCCCCTGGCCCAGATGAATATGGCCCGGGCATTTATCGTGAACGGCCATCTTGATTTTGCTGAACGGTGTCTGGCCAATGCATACGAGCAGGACCCCGACAATCCGCTGGTTCGCTGGACCTGGGCCGAACTCTTCCAGCGTAGGGGACGCAACCAGCAGGCCGTAGCCGCAATGGAATCGGCGCGACGACTGGGGCTGGAAGAACCAAGGATGCTGCGTCAACTTGCTGCCAACCTGGTCCATGTAGGTCGTCGCGGGGAAGCCGTCGAGGTTCTCGAATCACTTCTCTCGGCCGGCCCGGATCGTCGCGTGGTGATTGGCCTGGCCGACCTGTACACGGGGTTAGGCGATGGTGAAGCGCTTGAAGCATTGGTAGAACACGCCAGCGCCGTTTCCGAGGTTCTTGGGAAGTGGGTTCAGGCCCTTGCCCGGGAGGCGACAGGAGCGCTTGACGACGGACTGGCCCTGGCCACTGATCTGCTTGACGCAGCAGAGGAAGATATTCGGCTTCGTGCACGTTTGCTGGCCGCGCGTCTGAATCTGGGTCTCGGGCATGATGATCAGGTCGCGGCGTTGCTCGATCCACTGGTCGAGCAGCCGGGCCTGGGGCATGGCACGCACTGGGCAATCAGTCGCATGTTGCGCCAGTCAGGTCATAACGATATGGCCCTCCGCACGCTGGATAATTTGGCGGCACGAAAGGACCTCGGCCGGGAAAGACGCGCAAAGACCTGGCTGATGTTGGTGGATTTGCTGGATCGGGTTGGTGATTATTCGCGCGCAGCGGATGGCTTCGACCACGCTGCCTGGAAATCACCTGATCTTGGCGAACCGGCCTATCGGTTGACAAGCGAAACCCGCGATGTCACCGATCTTTCTCGGATCCAGGAGATGGCATGGCCACCTTCAGAGCCGGAGTCGGCCCGGGAATATCCAGTGTTTCTCACGGGCTGGCCATTCTCTGGGAGGGAACTGGTCCTGGCTGCGCTGTTGGAGTCTGGCAAGTTTCAGGCCCTGCCAGCAGATGACTGGCAGCGGCGCCGGGGACATTTGCAGCTTCCGGTCAGTCTCGAGACACTTGGAGAAATGGATGAGACGCGTCATCGCCTGATGCGCCGTCACTATCTGCGCGGCAGTCCGCGCGGCAAACGCCTGTTGGAATCATCCCGCGTGCATGCACTGGATCTGGTCAACGTCGCCAAGGTTTTTCCGGGCACGGTGGTGGTCAATCCGATAGCCAGTGCGGATTACCTGGAATTGCAGTGGCGCCTGGCCGGTTTCTCCGACATTGACGCGATGATCGATGCCTGGCGGCATGATCAGGAGTGGCTGGAGAGGTTGCGTTCAGTTCTGCCGCTCCGGATATTCGACTGCCCGCTTGATGCAATGTTATCGGATCCGGAGCCGGTGCTGAGCGATTTGTTCGGGAGGCTGGGCCTGGAGCCGGTACAAGGGATGCATCGGACCCTGGCCCAAACCGCCAGCCTGTTGGGGTACCGGCCGCCGGAACACTGGAAGAATTACCGGCAGACCTGATTGGTTCGCCCTTGTCCCTAGCTGGTTGTTGCCGATCCGGCGAATTGGCCAGATTCCTGCCAGGCTACCGTTAGACTGTCGCGCGCATTCCGCCGCGGGCTGACTCAGTGGCCGACGGTCGCATCGGGGTCGGATGACAACCACCTGATCGAGGTGTTCGATTGCTTACTAATGAGGTCGTTAATCAGCAGACATTCAGCTTGTCTCTCCGTGTCCATGGACAGCGCAGGCGAGAACGCAAGGGCGGCTTGCCGGAACGGCAAAAAGCCTTGGAGTGAAGCCGTTGTGCGTGTTCCCGGCGCTTGATGTAGTCCCCGCTACACCTGCGCGCCGAGGCCTTGCCACGAACGCTGAGAGACAAGCTGAATGTCTGCTGATTAACGACCTCATTAGTAACACTCCAGGCGCTGCGTCTTGATCCCGTCGCTCACTGCGCTATTCTGGTCGGTGAGTGATCCAGGACCGTACGTTTGGCATTGGCCATGATCCGCCTCATTTCTTCATTACGCATACGCCTGCTGCTTCTCGGGCTGGGTTTTATCCTCCTAGCACAAGTTCGGGCGGATACCTCGCTAGGGCCGGTGTTTCGCCTGATCGGGGTCGCCGATGGATTGCCCGACAGCCGTGTCGAATCAGTCATCCAGGACGCGCACGGCTACATCTGGATCGGCACCCAGAGCGGGCTGGTTCGCCACGAGGGTGATCGCCTCAGCGTGATCGGTGCCGATCCCGACCGGCCCGACCCGCTTCCCGGACGCAATATCATGAACCTGGCGCCGCACAGCGACGGATCGGTGTGGGCGGCGGTTTCCGGGCAGGGCGTTGTCCAGATCGGTGCCGATCTGGAACAGAAGCATCATCTCGCGCCCACGGAACGGGGCGGTACATTGCCCAGCGCCAATGTCTGGAGCATGGTCGAAGACTGTCAGGGACGCATGTGGATGGCGTTCATGCAGGGCGGCGTTGCCCACTTCGACCCGCAAAGCGGTGAACTTCGACACCTGACCCAGGATGAGGACAGCGGCCTGAACCCGGCTGGTTTCCAGATCAGTCTCCATCGCGATTCTGACTGCCGCATCTGGCTGGCGCAAAGCGAGCAGCTCAACGTCATCGATCCGGCCGTGGACGAGCGCTTCCGCAAGGTCGTGCCCAAGGCGGACGGTCCGATCATTTATCGCGTGAGAGAGCTGCTGGGAGAGATCTATTACAGCGAGGGGCGGGTCCTGTATCGCCTCGGTTCGCTGACTGATCCGGCCGATGCGATGCCCGAGCGGGTGTTCGAGGCCGGCAATGTCATTACCGACTTCGTGGTGGCGCCGGACGCCGAGGATATCCTGGTGTCGAGCTACGACGGGTTGTACCGCTTGCCCGGCGACGGATCGGAGCCGGCCCACATTCGCGTTATTTCGGGGCTCGAGGATGGTCTGCCTGCCTCGACGCTGCTTGGAATCCTCGTCGATTCCGAGGGCGGCAGCTGGATCAACATCCCCCGTCATGGCGTGGCTTACATGGCGCCCGGCCATGCCGCCTTCCAGCGCTTCCATCCGCTGCCGGGCACGGAAGACGGTCTGGGCCTGAACGTCATCCTGAGCCTGGCCGAACTGCCGGGTGAGAACAGGCTGTGGCTGGGAGGGATGGGGTCCTCGCCCATGCGCGTGCTCGATGTCGACAGTGGCACGACGCAGACGCTCGGCGAACACCTGTCCGCGCCCGAGCTCGACGAACTGGAAGGCCCGTTCACTGATCTCCATGTTGAAGACAGCCGCTACTTCATCGGCGCCTATCGTCACGTGACGCTGATCGACGCCGAGGACGGATCCTATCGGCAGGTGATCGGCCGCGAGCAGATCGATGCGGGGACGTTCAGCTTTGCCCGCCCCGACGGCGAGCGGCATGTCTGGGCGGCGACCATCGATGCTGGCCTGTTTCGCGTTGACCTCGAAACGGGCGATCGCGAGCAGTACTGGCCTGAAGGCGAGGGGCGTTACCATTGGCCTGAAACCGGCCTGGTTGCGCTCGAGACCGGGCCGGACGGGCACTGGTGGGCCGTTGCCGAGGGCGGTATTTACCGCCTGACCGACGATGGCGGGTTCGAGCGCATGGTCGAGCCGTCCCGGCCGCCGTTCCTCGCCGCGACCTGGCACGACGACGAGCTTTGGGTCGCGAACGAGACCACACTCAAGCGTTGGCAATGGAACGCCGGCCTGCAGTCACTGCGACGCTTCGATATGGCTGGTGGCCTGCCGCCCGGTCGCATCCAGGACATCTTCAGACATGAGGACGGCAATTTCTGGCTGGTGCGCTCCAGCGGCCTGGTTCGCTTCAATCCGGAGACGGGTCAGTTTCGCAACTATTCGCGCGCTGACGGCCTGGCGGTCTCCGAGTTCCAGCGCCGGGCAGCGGCCCACCTGGATGACGGGCGGCTGGCTCTGGGCGGGACCGGCGGGCTGGTGCTGGTCGATCCCGCCATGGTCGGCGGCACGCTGTCCGAGCCCCCGGTCCATGTGCGTGCGCTGACTGCCGGAGACCGGCAGTTTTCGCTGTCGCCGGGGCAGCGGCCCGATATCGAGCTGGCTCACAACCAGAACAGTTTTTACATCGACTACACGGCGCTATCCTACCTGTCGTTCGGCCAGAACCGTTACCGTGTCCAGCTGGAGGGCTGGGATGAACAGTGGCTGAACCTGGTCGGTCAGACCCGTTTCCACTACAGTAACCTGCCGCCGGGGCAGTATCGCTTCCGGGTTCAGGCAGCGACCGCCGACGGCTTGTGGAACGAGCAGGGGGATGTTCTCGATGTGCAGATTCGCCAACCGCCGTGGTTGAGCGGCTGGGCCCTGGCAACCTACGTGATTCTCGGCCTGACCGGCGCCGGCGCTGGCTTGCGCAGTTTTGCCAATGCGCAGCGCCGTCGTCGGGAGATGCGCGAGGCCCGCCAGAAACGCGATCTGGCCGAAGAGCAGAGGCAAGTGGTGGAGCAGCTCAACCGCAATCTCGAACCGTTCATGCTGGCACAAACAATTGGCCGGGAAATGCTGGCGATTACCGGGGGGAGTGCGGCCTGGGTAGGCTTCGAGCATGAACAATTGCCGCGCGATCTGGTCGGGATCGGTAACTGCGGCCAGACACCGACACGGAATGAATGGCGAGCCCGATTGCAATCGGCTGACGATCTGCTAACGCTTGCCGTCACACTCGAGGCCGAGGGAGAAGAGGTTGCCCGCGTACTGATCGAGTCCGGCGAGACGGGCTTCGAGCATGCCAGTGGCGAGCGCCTGGACCTGCTGGTGGAGATGGCCAGCCAGGCGCTGCACAATGCCCTGCTGCTCGAGCGTGTGCGCGCCCTGGCCATCCGGGCCGAGCAGGCCAGTTCGGCCAAGTCCGAGTTCCTGGCCACGATGAGCCATGAGATTCGCACCCCGCTGCATGGCGTGCTCGGTATGGTCGAGTTGCTCTACGAGACCGAGGCCGATCCCGGGCAGCAGGACATTCTCAATACGCTCAGGCAGTCCGGACTGCAATTGCAGCGCATCATCGATGACGTGCTCGACATCTCGCGCATCGAGGCGGGCCGGTTGAGCCTGTCCATGCAGCCGTTCGAGTTGGTCGCCACGCTTGAACAGGTACTTGATCTGCACGCGCCAAACGCCGCCCGCAAGGGCCTGGATCTGCGCCTGCGCATCGACTCCGACCTGCCCCTGATGGCTGACGGAGACGCCGATCGCATCTCGCAGGTCCTCGGCAACCTGCTCAGCAACGCGGTCAAGTTCACCGAGCGCGGCGGAATTGAAATGACCGCCGGTGTGACCGGTACTGGCGAGTTGTGCCTGGTGGTCAGCGACTCAGGCCCCGGCATCGAATTGCACGATCGCGAACGACTATTCGAGCCCTTCACGCAGCTCGATGCCTCGATCACCCGTTCGCACAGCGGCTCAGGCCTCGGGTTGGCCATCTGCCGGCGCCTGGTCGACGCCATGGACGGCAGGCTGGAGTTGCTCGAAAGCCGGTATTCCGGCTCTCGATTCGCGGTGACGCTGCCGGTGCTGGGGCCGCAATCGGCGACCATGCCACCCATGCCGGGCACGCGACTGCTGGAAGGAATGTACCTGGCTGCACTGGTTGATTCGACCACCTACCGGGTGCTCATGAGGCTGTGCAGACGCTGGGGGGTGGTGTTGCACGATGCGCGCCGGCTGGCACCTCGTGACAGCACCGTGCTGCTGGTCGATCCACGCTGCCGTGCCGCCGTGCCGATCCCGGAGGCCTGGGTAGGGCGTTCGACCCATATCGCCTGGTTGCAGTCGCCGTACGGGCGCAGTGGTTATGCCGAAGCGGTCATGCCGCCCGATGCCCATTTCCTGCGCTGGCCGCTGATCGAAAGCCGATTGCTCGGCTTGTTGCTCGACCTGGCCATCGTCGATCGTCAGCGCCAACGGTGACCGTGCCCGTCATTGCGGGTACACTTGCAACTCGTCGTTTCCAAGGGAGCAAAGTCTGATGGAATGGGTTCTTCTAGGTCTCATCGTGGCCGCGGTTGCCTTCGGCATCGTGCTGTACAACCGCCTGGTTGCGGGACGCAATCGATACAAGAATGCCTTTGCGCAGATCGACGTCCAGCTCAATCGTCGCCATGATCTGATTCCCAACCTTGTCGAGGTGGCCAGGCGCTACATGAGCCACGAGCGCGAAACGCTCGAAGCGGTGATCCAGGCCCGCAACGGAGCTCATCAGCAGCTTCGCCAGGCCGCGGCCGATCCTACCGACCCGGACGCCATGCGCAAGCTCTCGGATGCCGAACAGGGGCTGTCCGGCGCACTCGGTCGCCTGTTTGCATTGTCGGAGAACTATCCCGACCTCAAGGCCAACCAGAACATGATGCAGTTGTCCGAGGAGCTGACCAGCACCGAGAACAAGGTCGCCTTCGCCCGACAGGCGTTCAACGACGCGGTGATGAACTACAACATCCTGCGCGAGAGTTTTCCAAGCAACATGGTCGCCAACATGTTCAGCTTCAAACCGGCCGAGCTGCTCGAGATCGACGCGCCCGAAAAGCGCGAAGCGGTCAAGGTGGATTTTGGTTGATAAACACCAAGGATCAAGGCACAAGGATCAAGACATGGCTTTTTCTCCTTGCGCCTTGTACCTTGAGCCTTGAGCCTCTCTTTTATCCATGAACTTCTTCCAGCATCAAGACCGGGCCAGGCGACAGTCGGGCTTTCTGATCTTCCTGTTCGCGCTGGCCGTCATCGGTATCGTGCTGGCGATCAATATCGCCATCGCCGCGTTTATCGGGCCCGATCTGGAGTTGATGGTGGGGGTCACGCTTCTTACTGCCGGGACCATGGTCGTCGCCAGCATGGTACGTACCATGCAAATGCGAGGTGGCGGTGGCGAGGTGGCGCGATCACTCGGTGGCACCCTGGTTGATCATGACACCACTGACCCGCTCAGGCGGCGCCTGCGCAATGTGGTCGAGGAAATGGCAATCGCTTCGGGCGTGCCGGTGCCCGAGATCTACGTCCTCGAGCACGAGGAGGGCATCAATGCCTTTGCCGCCGGCTATTCTCCTGCCGATGCCGCAGTCGCCGTCACCCGGGGCGCGCTCGAGCACCTCGACCGCGACGAACTGCAGGGCGTGATCGCGCACGAGTTCAGTCATATCCTCAACGGTGACATGCGCCTGAATATCCGCCTGATCGGGTTCCTGTTCGGCATCCTTGTCATTGCCATTCTCGGTCGCCGGCTGCTGTTCTCGGCCCGCTTCGCACGCGATAGCCGCGGCGCCGCCCCGGCGGTGATGATCGGCCTGGTCATTCTCATCGTCGGCTACATCGGCCTGTTTTTCGGCCGCTGGATCCGTGCGGCCGTTTCGCGTCAACGCGAATTCCTGGCCGACGCCTCGGCCGTGCAGTTCACCCGGCAGCCCGATGGCATCGGGGGGGCGCTGAAGAAAATCAAGGCGCTCTACGCCGGATCGTTTCTCACCGCCGACGCCGAAGAGGTCGGTCACATGCTGTTCGGGCAGTCGATGGGATATCAGATGTTCGCGACCCATCCGCCTCTGGAGGATCGCATCCGGGCGGTCGATCCTTCCTTCGACCCGGCCGAGATCGAGCGGATTGCCGAGCGCATGGATCGGCATGCGCAGTCGCGCAGTGCCGAGGCCGAGGAAGCCGAGCGTGACAGCAAGACGCGTGAACGCGGGCCCGGCGGTCTGCCGCTTGATGCCGACAACCTGGCCGAAAAAATCGGCCAGCCGGGCCTGAACCAGGTATTCATGGCTGCCGCCCTGGTCGCCGCGATACCGAAGCAGCTCGAGCGCGCCGCCCACTCCGACGAGTGGGCCCAGGAGGTCATTTGCTACCTGCTGCTGTCGACCGATGACGACGTGCGCGAGGAACAGTTGCTGGCCATCGCCCGGACCCTGGGCAGCGAGAGCGAACAACAGGTGCGCGCCTTGCGCCAAAGCGTGCCGGAATTGCCGGCCGAGCAGCGTTTGCCGTTACTGGAGATCGCCTTCCCGTCACTGAGACGACGCCCGGAGCGCGAGTTGCTCGAACTGATGCGCCTGATCGAGGCGCTGGTCAAGGCCGATGGTCGCATTGATGTGTTCGAATACTGCCTGGCACGGCTGGCCAACCGTCAGATCCTCGATGCCCTCCATCCCGAGCGGGTAAGGGCGGGAGGCAACAAGAAGCTGGCCTCCATGGCCGACGAAGTCGTCGACTTGCTCGCCATCGTTGCCTGGCATGGTCATCCCGACCAGCCAGAAGAGGTCGGGGCGGCGCTGACTGCGGCATTGGAAAAGGCCGGCCTGGACCGTCCCGAAGAGATTCCGGGCCTGGAGGGATGGCCCGCCAGACTGGATGATGCACTGGAGAGTCTGGACAGGCTCAAGCCGGGCGAGAAGGAAAAATTGGTCAATGCGCTGGCATGCTGCGTGCTGCACGACGGCGAGGTGATTCCGGAGGAAATGGACCTGATGCGTGTGGTCTGCGGGCTGCTCCATGTGCCCATCCCGCTGCTTGATTCCCGGGAGGATTGAGTAGTTGCCACCGGGGGCAGGACGGGACTAAGCATCCCGCCCTGCCTTGCCTCCATTCAGTCCGCGGCGAATTCGCAACTCACCTCAGGGTTCCAGTCGGCAAAGATGCCTTCCGGATTGTGACGTGCGCTCCAGACATGCAGTGCCCAGATTTCCTGCACGGGGTTGAAGTGCAAATGCTGCCCGAGGATCTCGGGTGGATGTTCATGCGGCCAATCGGCCTCCGGAATGATGTACTCCACGCCGAGGAACTCCATGGATCCGTCTTCGGTCGGCGCATACAGCAGTACCTCGGGGCGAAGTACGGAAAGATGACCGCCGTTGGTGAGCTGATCAAGGTTGGCGATGTGGTAGCCCATGCCACCCATCGGGCTTTCGACGCACGGGCTGATCGCCGTGTCCCAGCCGGCGGCAACGGCCACGTCGAAACTGTGAAAGGCCACCGTGGCCAGCCGCAACGCATCGATCTGGGCGGCAACCGCCGGATCTAGTTCGTCGGGATCGGTTTCATCGACGCAGTGAGGCGGTAACGGGCCACCCAGCATTGCCAACAGAATGCAATGACGGGTTTGCGGGTCGATTGGTCCGGGCTGGGCCAGCGCCTGGCCGGTGACCAGACACAGGCCAAGCAATGCGGAAAGCCAGAGTGTGGCCAGCGAAAACCTGCGTGAATCGAAGTGTTTCATGATCGTCTCCTCATTCGGGTCGTCGGGTGGTGTTTGTGACGGTGCCGATGGTGAAAACTGATGCCGCGGCACTCGGAGGAGATGATCGATGGGGGCGGGCGTGAAATCCTGCAGGAAGTCTCAGGGAATGCTCAAATTTCCCTTCAAACCGTGATTGAGTCGACGTGGTAGATGGCGATCGGCCGGTTCAGGCCGCCTCGGTTCTATCGGTCAAGCCGGAGGCCGACAATTCACCCAGGATGAGGTCGGCGGCTTTCTCGGCGATCATGATGGTGGGAGCGTTGGTGTTGCCGCCGACCAATGTGGGCATGACCGAGGCGTCGATGACCCGCAGTCCCTGCACGCCGCGCACGCGCAACTCGGGGTCAACCACCGAATGCAGGTCGGCTCCCATGCGGCATGTGCCGACCGGGTGGTAGATGGTTTCGGCCTTGGTGCGGATGAATTCGATCAGCCCGTCACGGTTGCCAATGTCGTTGCCGGGCAGGATTTCGTGGGCACGGAAGGGCCGGAAGGCGGGCTGGCTCAGCACCTCGCGCGACAGGCGAACGCACTCGAGCATCATCTCCAGGTCCTCTGGTTCGCTGAGGTAATTGGCGATGATGGCCGGCGGTTGGCGAGGGTCCTTGCCGTGCAGCGTGATTCGCCCCCGGCTTTGCGGGCGCAGGGGGCAGGCGTGCAGCGTGTAGCCGTCGCCGGGCAGACGGTTGCGACCGTGGTCGTCGAGCAGGGCCGGCACGAAGTGCATCTGGATATCGGGCCGGTCGTCGCGACTGCGACCGCTGACCAGAAAGCCTCCCGCCTCGGCGATATTGGATGTCCCCTCGCCCTGATGGTGCAGAAAGTAGCGCAGACCAACCATCAGTTCGTTCATCTGGTCGTAGGTGACCGGTTGTGAACAGCGGGTCAGCGTGCAGATGTCGAGGTGATCCTGCAGGTTGCGTCCGACCTCCGGAAGTTCGTGAATGACAGGGATGTCCGCGTTCTCGAGGACATCGACGGGGCCGATGCCGGAGAGCATCAGCAATTGCGGGGAGTTGATGGCGCCGGCCGACAACAGCACTTCCCGACGCGCCCTGGCAACCCGGTTCATGCCGCGCTGGCGGAACCGAACGCCGCTGACCCGCGGGCCGGATTCCATTTCCAGGCCCAGTGTGAGCGCGCCGGTGATGACGGTCAGGTTCCTGCGCCGCCGTACCGGTTTGAGGTAGGCGGCAGCGGCACTGCAGCGGCGGCCGTCGCGCTGGGTGACCTGGTAGAGGCCGAAGCCGCGCTGGGCCGGTCCGTTGAAGTCACGGTTGCGTGCGAAACCGGCTTGCTCGGCGGCCTGGATGAAGACGTCGCTCAAGGGATTGACGTGGCTTAAGTCCTGAACGCTCAACGGGCCGCCCACCCCGTGCAAATCGGACGGCCCCCGGCCCTGGTCCTCGGAACGGATGAAGTAGGGCAGGACTCCGTCCCAGGACCAGCCTTCGGCACCGGCATCGGCCCAGTCGTCGTAATCGGTACGATGGCCGCGCGAGTAGCACATGGCATTGATCGAGCTCGATCCCCCAAGGACACGGCCGCGCGGCCAGTACAGGCGGCGGTTGTTCAGCCCCGGCTCGGGCTCGGTCGAGTAGTTCCAGTTCAGCGACTTGAAATTGACCAGCTTGGCCAGCCCTGCGGGCATGTGGATGAACGGGTTCCAGTCGCGTGGCCCGGCTTCAAGCAACAGGACCTCCACCGCCGGGTCCGCGCTCAATCGATTGGCCAGCACGCAGCCGGCCGAACCGGCGCCGACGATGATGTAGTCGTATGATCTGGGCATGGGCTGGTCCGGGTTCAGGGCATCATCAATGATAGGCCAAGGGATTAGAGCGGGGGGTCTAGAAAAGGCACAAGGATCAAGGTACCAAGGAGCAAGGAGCAAGGAGCAAGGAGCAAGGAGCAAGGAGCAAGGAGCAAGGAGCAAGGAGC
>SKXY01000142.1 GCA_007128175.1 Wenzhouxiangella sp.
GACCCGACGACCCGACGACCCGACGACCCGACGAAACGACGAAACGACGAACCAACCAGCACACGAGCCAGGCAGCCAACCAAGCGATGAATCCCCTCACTCTCTCATTCCGCCTCCTTACCCGCCAGGGTCGCTCCGGCGCGCTTGTCATGCTGGCCGCGGGCCTGATCGTGGCGACGGCCGCGTTGGGAGCAGTCAGCCTGTTTACCGACCGGGTCGGTCGTGCAATGGAGCGTGAGGCCGGTGAGGCGCTGGCCGCAGACCTGGTGGTGGCAGGACGCGAGCGGCTGCCGCGGGAGTTCTTTGCACAAGCCGAGCAACTGGGGCTGGCGACCGGCGAGATTATTCTGATCAGCACCGCCGTGTTCGTGGGCGACGAGAGCCAGCTCATCGACGTCAAGGGCGTGGGTGGCGGCTATCCGCTGCGCGGACACCTGCGCATTTCGGATCGAATCGATGGCGTCGAAGAAACCGTTTCCCGTCGGCCCGAACCCGGCACCGCCTGGCTTGAGCCGCGGGGCCTGCGTGCGCTGGATGCCGAGGTCGGCGACACCACGGAGCTCGGCTACAGCGAGCTGACCATAACCCGGGCCCTGCTGTTCGAACCCGACCGCGGCGGCAGTCGCTTCATGCTTGCGCCACGCATGATGGTACATATCGACGACCTGCTCGACAGCGAACTGCTGGGACCAGGGGCACGCGCCCGCTATCGCCTGTTGGTGGCCGGTAGCGAGGCAGCGGTAAACGAATTCCGTGGCTGGGTGGAATCTCGCCTGGACGACAACCAGCGGCTGATCACCGTGGCTGACGCCGAGGACCAGACCGGGATGGCCCTGACCCAGGCACGTCGTTTTCTCGGCGTGGCTGCCCTGACCGCGGTGATCCTGGCGGCCGTGGCGGTGCTGCTGTCGGCGATGCGTTTCTCGCTGGCGCAACGCGACCTGGTCGCCCTGCTCAAGGCCTTCGGTGCGAACGGCAGGGAGATCATGGCAGCGATGTCGCTGATGCTGCTGTGGCTGGTGCTGATCAGCGTGGTCATCGGCGGTGCCGCGGGCCTGATCGCCCAGGAATTGATCGCCCAGATCCTGGCCGACGGTCCGGGTGGAAACCTGCCACCGGTGCGGTTCCAGCCACTGGCCGGCGCCGCGGTCTTTACCATGCTGCTGGCCGGCGGCTTTGCCCTGCCGCCGCTACTGGATCTGCGCACCGTCCCGCCGATGCGCATCCTCAATCGATCGCTGGACCAGCGCATGGGCCTATCGCGGCTCATGTGGCTGCTGCCTGTAGGCGCTGCCCTGACCATCCCGGTGATCCAGCTTGGCGACACCCGCCTGGCCCTGATCGTGCTCGGCGCCAGTGCCGCCCTGGCTGCATGCCTGGCGCTGTTCGGCTGGCTGGCCATGCTGGCCAGTGGGCGGCTTGCCCGTCATGCCCGGGCATCGTGGCGCTTCGGTCTGGCCGGATTGCAGCGCCGGCGTGGTGCCGGCATCGTGCAGGTCACGGCCCTGGGGCTCGGTCTGATGGCCTTGCTGTTGCTCGTCATCGTTCGCGCCGAACTGCTCGAGCAATGGCGCACCAGCCTGCCGGCCGACGCACCCGATCACTTCGCCGTCAATATCCAGCCTGACCAGGCCGCCGCTGTCGAAAAAATGCTGCGCGAAGCCGGGGTGGCCAACCTGCAGGTCCGGCCCATGGCCAATGCCAACCTGGTCGCGATCAACGGCGAACGTCCGCCCGACGACCGCATGGCCGGCCAGGTCAACGTGTCGTGGATTGACGAATTGCCGCCGGCCAACGAAATCGTCGCCGGCAGATTCTTCAGCACCGACGCCACCGGTGAAGTTTCGCTGGCAGCCATGTGGGCCGAGCGCCTGGGGGTGGACCTGGGCGATGAGCTGACCTTCGAGTCCGGCGCACGCAGCTTCAGCGCCACCGTCACGAGTATTCGTGAGGTGGACTGGAACTCGTTCAACGTCAACTTCTTCATCCTGCTGACGCCGGAGGCCAGTGAATTCCTGCCGCACCAGCAGATCGCCAGCTTCCATCTCGGAGAAGCCGACAACGAACTGCTGCGCGAGATAACGCGGACCTGGCCAAACGTCTCGTTACTGGATATCGGGACCCTCATCGAGCGGGTCGGCGAGATCATCGAGCGGGTCAGCCAGGCCGCGCAGGTCGTGTTTTTCTTCACCCTGCTGGCCGGCCTTGTCGTCCTGCTGGCCGCGCTGGAGGCCACCCGCGACGAACGCCGCCGCGAAGCAGCACTGATCCGCACCCTGGGAGCCGACAACCGCATGGTCCGGCGCGGCCTGCTGGTCGAATATGGCGCCATGGCATTGATTGCCGCCGCCCTGGCTACGACCGGGGCCGGCATCACCGGCTGGTTCCTGGCCGCCGAGTTGTTCGAATTCCGCTACCCGCCCTCGCCCTGGTTGTTCGCAACCGGGTTTGTCGCCTCTGCGGTACTGGTCGTGGGCAGCGGCTGGCTGGGCAATCGATCCGTGCTGCGCACGCCCCCCGTGCGAATCCTGCGCACGGGGGGTTGATCGCGACACCATGCAGCGGGAACACACGGACAATGCATCGGTACGCAACCACAGCGACCCCCATGCGCAACTGATTCTCGAAGGTCACCCCTGGCGCGTGGTCTGGCACATGGCCTGGCCAGCCGTGGCCGTGATGGTGGCCTTCGGCCTCAACACGGTCATGGATGCCGTCTACATCGGGCAGCTCATCGGCGAACAGGCGCTGGCCGGCGCGGTGCTGGCCTACCCGATTACCCAGCTCACACTGGGGCTGGGTTCGCTGGCCGGTATCGGCGGCGGCGTGGCGCTGTCGATCGCCATCGGGCGGGGCGACCAGAATATTGTTCGCCGCCTGCCGGGCACGGCCCTGGCAATCGCCGCGGTCCTGGCCCTGCTTTACGCGATGGTCGGCAGTCTGTTTGCCGAAAAGCTGGTCTACGGCATGGGGGCGCGCGATGAACTGATCGACATCGCCGCCGCCTACCTGCGCGCCTCGGCGTTGGGCGGCATCGGCGCCATCGGCGGCATGACGCTCAACATGCTTTTGAGGGGCGAAGGGAAAATGAAGCTGGCCGCCGGCTACATGGGCATCGGCCTGGCAGCCAACGTCGTCCTGACCCCGATCTTCATCGTCGTGTTCGACTGGGGCGTCGCCGGTGCCGCCTGGGCCACCAATATCGGAGGCATCATCGGTGGCATGCTGGTGTGGCGTCGCTACCTGCTCGGCCAGGCCAGCTACCCGGTCGATGCCCGCTTCGTCGGACTGCCGCGTGGACTGACCTCACGAATCGTGCGCCTGGGCACACCGGCGATGATCATGAGCTCGATGGGACTGGTCCAGGCCATAGTCGTATTCAATATGCTTGCGCGCATCGGCGACGAGCAAGATATCGCCTTCTTCGGCGCAGCCTGGCGTTTGCTGCTGTTCATCATCACTCCGCTGTTCGGGCTGATGCGTGCTTTCCAGCCGGTGGCCGGGATGAACTATGGGGCCGGCCAGTTGCAACGGGTACAGCGCCACTACTGGACCTTCGTCGCCGCCGGTGCGCTGATGATCGTGCCGATCTGGGTGCTGATGAACCTGTTTCCGGATCCGGTGTTGGGCCTGATGCTGCCCGAGGCGACGTTCAGCGCCGCCGATCTGCACCACTTTCGCGTGCTGATGCTGGTGTTGCCGGTGCTTCCCATCGTGTTCACCGCGCTGGCGCTGCTGCCGGCCATCGAGCAACCCGGCAAGGCCACCACCGTATCCATTTCCCGCCAGCTGCTGCTCTACGCCCCGGTGATGCTGATCCTGCCCCACTTCATCGGTGTCAGCGGCGTCTACTACGGTTCCACCGCCATCGATTTCTTGTGTGCGCTGTGGCTGCTGATCATCGTGCTGACCACCTTTTCCAGGCAGCGCGCCCGAAGTGCAGAGGCAGGCGGGATACACTAAGGGCCATACGTCTCCGGAGTATGCGCATGTTCCGATCCGTACTGGTGCTGGGCACCATCCGCGGTATCCGTATCGAGATCCACATCAGTTGGCTGGTGATCTTCGTGCTGCTGCTGGTCTCGCTGGGAGCCGGGCTCAACCAGGCCTACTCCGACTGGTCACCGGCCACGGTGCTGGTCACCACCGTGGTCACGGTGCTGATGTTCTTTGCCAGCATCCTCGCCCATGAACTGGGCCACAGCGTCGTCGCCATTCGGCGCGGGGTGCCGGTGAAAGCCATCACGCTGTTCATCTTCGGCGGAATGGCGCAGATCAGTAAGGATTCGGAATCGGCCAACGACGAATTCTGGATCGCCATCGCCGGCCCGGCAGTCAGTTTCGCATTGGCGGCCGGCTTCCTCATGCTGTCCTTGCCGGCCGCCGGCATCAGCGAACCGCTTTCAGTAGCGCTGACCTGGCTGGGCCTGATCAATCTCGTCGTCGCCATATTCAACCTGATCCCGGGCTTTCCGCTCGACGGCGGTCGAGTCTTTCGTGCACTGGTGTGGAAATTTACCGGCGATGCCGCACGCGGCATGCGGGCAGCGGTCATGGGCGGCAGGCTGGTGGCCTACGGCCTGTTCGCCGTCGGCCTGTGGAGCATGCTCGCCATGGGCAACCTGCTCGGCGGACTGTGGATCATGATCATTGCCTGGTTCCTGCTCAACATGGCCGAAGCCAGCGGCCGGGACTTCAAGTTGCGCAAGCGTCTGAGCAGTTTGCATGCCCGCGACCTGGCCGATCGCGACCTGCCGCTGGTCGCGCCCACCCTGCCGGTCGAGCAGTGGGTGCACGATCACATGCTGGCCGGTGGGCGACGTGCTCATTTCGTCGGCGATCGCGACGCAGTGATCGGCCTGGTGACGCTGACGGATGCCCGCAAACTGGCACGCGAACGATGGTCGCAAACCACGGTGGCCGACATCATGACGCCGCTCGAAAAGCTGGTACGGGTCGCACCCGACAGCAGTGCCGAAGAGATCCTGCAACTGATCAACCAGCACAGCCTCAACCAACTGCCCGTCATGGACGGTGACCAGGTCCTCGGCTGGATCGATCGCCGTCGCCTACTCAGTACCATCGAACTCCACCTGGAGCTGAAATCCTGATGCGCGCCATGCTGCTCGAACACGTGCGGGGCGCCGGAGACGATACGCCCCCACTGCGCGCAGTGGACCTGCCGGTGCCCGAACCCGGACCGGAAGAGGTGCTGATCCGGGTCCATGTCTGTGCCGTCTGCCATACCGAGCTCGACGAAATCGCAGGACGAGTGGCGGCCCGTCTGCCGGTCATTCCCGGCCACCAGGTTGTCGGTACCGTCACGGCACACGGCCCCGGTGCAGACGACAACCTGCCCGTGGGCAGCCGCGTCGGCGTGGGCTGGATCTTCAGTGCCTGCGGACAATGCGATCGCTGCCGCGAGGGCCGCGAAAACCTGTGTGCCGATTTTCGCGGTACCGGCTGCCACGTTCACGGCGGCTACGCCGAGTACATGACGGCCCCCTCGAACTTCGTTCACCCCATTCCCGAGGGCCTTGATGACCTGGAGACAGCCCCGATGCTGTGCGGCGGGGCCATCGGCTTGCGCAGCCTGCGGCTCGCGGACCTGACAAACGGCCAGGTCCTGGGGGTGACCGGATTCGGCGGCTCCAACCACCAGGTTTTGCAACTGGCGCGCATTCTGCTGCCCGACAGCCCGGTGATGGTCTGGGCACGCAACCCGGACCAGCGCCGGCAAGCGCTGGCATCGGGTGCGGCCTGGGCGGGCGATACCCATGCCGAGGCACCCAATCGCGCCGACGCCATCATCGACACTACACCGGTCTGGGAACCGGTCATGGCTGCACTGGGCCAGCTCGCGCCGGGCGGCCGGCTGGTGATCAACGCCATCAGCAAGGAAAACTCGGATCGCTCACTGCTGGCCGGGCTCGACTACTCCAAGCAGCTATGGATGGAGCGTTCGATCCGGTCAGTAGCCAACGTCACGCGCAATGACATCCGGGATTTCCTGGAACTGGCCGCCGCGAACGCCGGACTGCGCCCGCTTACGCAGCGCTATGCACTCGAGGAGGCCAACCGGGCGCTGGAAGAGATTCGCTCAGGCCGCATTCGCGGCGCCAAGGTACTGGAAATCGATGGAAGGAAAGCGTCCTGATCAGCGCTTTCGCACGTCCTGAACAATATCGAAACGAGCGAAGTACTGCTTGCCAGGCTCATCATCCTGCCGGTTGCCACTGCGAGGCGAGCCAATGATGCCGATGTACTTCATGTCGTTACCGGGCGCCATACGATAAACGAGGAGCGCCTTGCGGGTTTCCGGCAGCGGGTCGTCGGAAATCACGGTCACATTGCGTTCCCGGCCGGCCTCAGCCACGGTCACCTTGGTGAAGCGACCCGTGTTGGCAATCATGTCGGACACCGCGCCCTGATAGTAGGTCGTCTGGCCGCGACGCTCCAGCCCAAGTGAAGTGGACAGCGAGGCACACATCTCCTCGGCCCGCTTGACCGTATCTTCCGTCAGTGCCTCGAAAAGTTCCTTGTCGCGCGGCATCGCTTCAACCCCCGGCTACATGAATCGTCGATACCATTATAGGGATAGAGTTCACAATAAAAAACCCTCTTTGCGTAACCGTCTGAATCATCTCTTGCGCTTGCGTGCCCACCAGGCCAGGCGTTTGCCGATTTCGCGCTCGAAGCCGCGCTCGGCCGGCCGGTAAAACTGACGTCGCTGCATTTCGTCGGGAAAATAATCCTGACCGGAAAATCCCTCGTCCGTGTCGTGATCGTAAACGTAATCACGGCCGTAGCCCAGCTCGTTCATGAGGCTTGTGGGCGCATTGAGAATATGTGACGGCGGCATCAATGAACCGGTCCCCCTGGCGGCCGCCATCGCCGCTTTCTCGGCCTTGTAGGCCGCATTCGATTTCGGTGCGGTGGCCAGGTACAGCGTCGCCTGAACGATGGCCAGCTCACCCTCCGGCGAACCCAGCACCTCGTAGGTTTCGCGTGCGGCCAGCGCCTGCACCAGCGCTTGCGGATCGGCCAGGCCGATATCCTCGGAGGCAAACCGGATCAGTCGCCGGACGATATAGAGTGGATCCTCACCGCCGACCAGCATGCGTGCCAGCCAATACAGGGCAGCATCGGCATCCGACCCTCTCAGCGACTTGTGCAGCGCCGAAATCAGGTTGTAGTGCTCCTCGCGGTCCTTGTCGTAGGCCGGGGCACGACGCTGCATCAGCCGAGCGAGCGCCGTCTCATCCAGGGGCTCTTCACCCGAGGCAAGACTCGACACGGTTTCCACTGCATTGAGCAGGTAGCGACCATCGCCATCGGCCATGGCCAGCAGCATTTCGCGGGCCTTGTCGGTCAGGGGAAGCAAGGCTCCGAGATGGGATTCAGCCCGCTCGAGCAGGCCGGCAAGCGCGTTCTCGTCCAGACGCCGCAACACCAGGACCTGCATGCGTGAGAGCAAGGCACCATTGAGTTCGAACGACGGATTTTCGGTAGTCGCCCCGATCAGGGTGATGGTGCCGTCCTCGACGTGCGGAAGAAAGCTGTCCTGCTGGGCGCGATTGAAGCGATGAATCTCGTCCACGAACAGGAGCGTGCCCTGTCCGTTGGTTCGACGAAGCTTCGCCGCCTCGAATATCTGCTTCAAATCGGCAACACCCGAAAAAATGGCGGATATCTGCACGAATGCGAGATCCCCGACCTGTGCGAGCAACCGGGCCAGCGTGGTCTTGCCCGTCCCCGGCGGACCCCAGAAAACCAGCGAGGAGAGCTTGCCCGTTTCAATCATGCGCCGCAGGGGGCCGTCATCGCCGAGCAGATGATCCTGTCCGACCACCTCGTCAAAGGATTTCGGCCGCAAGCGGTCGGCCAGCGGACCGGCCGCGTCGTCCGTTTCGACATCCTGACGGGAAAACAAATCGCTCATGGCAGCAATCGTAACCCGGCGGTTGGTTCGTTGGTTCGATTATGTATTGTCGTCCCGGACATCGGCTAACGCCGATTCCGGGACGACACGGGAGGAGCCCGCCGCACCGACCTCCGACCTCTGAAACCTGAATCCTGAAACCTGATCCCGATGTACCATTCCACTCGGAACCACCCCTCCGAACCCGCCGTGAAGCGCATCCTGCTACTTTCCGCCTACCGATCCGACAGCCATGCGGTCTGGTCAGACTGGCTCAGGCACAATATCGAAAACGTGGACTGGCAGATTCTGGAGTTGCCGGGGCGGCATTTCGCCTGGCGCATTCGCGGCAATCCTTTGAGCTGGCTCGACGATATGGGGGCCGAGCCGCCCGACCTGATTCTGGCAACCTCCATGGTCGATCTGGCGACCCTGAAAGGGATTCACCGGCAACTGGCCGACGTACCCGCGTGGTACTACTTCCACGAGAATCAGTTTGCCTATCCCTTGAGCAAACAGCAGGTGCGCTCGATCGAGCCGCGCATGGTGCAGCTCTACGGCGCTCTGGCCGCTGACCGGCTGCTGTTCAATTCTCGTTTCAACCGGGACAGTTTCCTGGCCGGTATCGACGAACTTCTGGCCCTGTTCCCGGACGGCATACCGGTCGGTTTGCGTGAACGCCTGGAACCACGTTGCGAAGTAATTCCGGTACCCGTCACTCCGGTTCACCCTGCTGAACATCGCGATCGGCAACTGATCGTCTGGAACCACCGCTGGGAATACGACAAGGCACCGCAGATCTTTGCCGATGCCATGTTCGCGCTGGCCGATGCCGGTGTCGATTTCCGGCTTGCCTTGCTCGGCAAGCGTCCGCGCAAAGCACCCGAATCACTGGCCAGCCTGCGCCGCACACTGCCTGATCGAATCATTGCCGATGGACGCCTGCCGTATGACGAGTATCAGCAGCTGCTGGGCCGCGCGGGCATCGCCGTCAGCACTGCCATACACGAGTTCCAGGGCATCAGCATGCTCGAGGCTGCCAGTGCGGGAGCCCGCCCGCTGGTGCCGGACGCGCTCTGCTACCCGGAGCAGTACCCGGCCGAATACCGCTACCCGGCAGGCGATATTCGCGCTCTGGCGGACACCCTGCAACACTGGCTGGCCGGCCCGCTACCGGACTCATGCCCGGTCGATGACTGGCTGGCCCCGATCATCGGTGCACAATGGCAGTCGATGCTTGCCGAAGCCGATCCTGATCATTAGGATGATGGCCGCTTTCGGGGACCATGACCGGTCCATTGACTGCGCTTCATCTCATAACAGCCAAGGGGAATCACATGGCCGTTTCCGGCACATTGCTGCTCTACGCAACCGCCCTGCCATTATGGGTTTTCATCTGGTGGACGGCATCAGGTTTCGAACTGTCGCGTGACAATCGCACACTCTGGTTTCCATTCCTGCTGTGTCTGATGTTCCTGCTCATCAACGCGATGCTGGTGTTCTTCTTCGGCGGCATCGGTGAAGCAGAGTACGAGGAAAGCCGTTTCGTTTTCATTGGCGAACGCGCGATGGTCACGGTCCAGGCCACAGCCAGCGTGCTGATCGTCGCCACGATCGTCTATGGGCTGAGCATCAAGCGCGTGCCGGTTCACTTCATCCGCTTCATGGTGTATGCATTCATCGCCATCCTGGGCTTGATGGCTCCGATCGTCTGGGTGCCAATTGAGGCACCCGAGATGTTTTTCCTGTTGCGCCACCTGCAGACCATCGCGCTGACCTACGGTCTGTTCCTGTGCGTGGCCGGGATCATCATCCTGCTCAAGGACCTGCTGACTCACGGCGATGCCCGCCTTGATCTCCCCGCCTATCACATGCAGTCAGCGGAAGTTCAGTCCAACGAAGGCTCTTCGACAAGTTCTCGGTGAACACAGACGGCCGTCGCACCTGGGCGAATTCGCTCGCCACGAGCCTCGAAGTGGGCACGCGTGATGGCCGCGCCGTAGAGCAGGATCAACGACGAATAGTTGACCCACAGCAGCAGCAACACCAGTGATCCGGCCGCTCCATAAGTGGAAGCTGTCGCCGTATTGGCCAGATACATCGCGATCAAAGACCGGCCCACGGTGAACAGGATGGCGGTAAGAAACGCCCCGGCCAGCACGTCGCGCCACCCCAGCACCACGTCGGGCAGGATCTTGAAAATAGCGGCAAACAGCAGCGTGATGATGGTGAGAGACACAACGATTTCCGTGCCGATCATGGCCCAGCCGGGTACCGGCAACCATTGATCGGCAAAGGACATCACCGCCCGCATCGCCACGCTGAGGAGCAGTGACACCATCAGAACAAAGCCGATCGCGAGAACGATGGTCATCGACAACATTCGCGCCTTGATGAAAATCCACAGGCTGTTCTTCGACGGTCGCGGTGCCACGTCCCAGATCTGGTTGAGCGATTGCTGCATCTGCGCGAATACCGTGGTTGCACCCGCAACGATAGCCACAATGCCGACCACTGTCGGCCAGATGCCGCTCTGCTCGATCTGCGAATTCACGACCGCGGTCTGTACCACTTCGGCAGCCTGCGATCCCAGCACTTCCTCAAGCTGGGCCATCAACTCGCCCTTTGCAGCTCGCTCCCCAAGCACCAGTCCGACGACGGTCACGACCACGATCATGACCGGGGCAATCGAGAAGACGGTAAAGAATGCCAGAGCGGCAGCATAGATGAAGGCCTGGCTCTGCAGCCAGTGACCGGCCGCGGCCGCGAGAATCGCTCCCCAGTAACGAAGCGGAGCCGGAATCAATTGAACGATTCGATCTCTCATGTCCAAAGCATAGCGCATGATCTATGATCGACAATTGACTTTCGCTCATTACCAACGCCCTCATGGCACGCGTCCTCGTACTGAAACATGTTGCCGCCGAACCGCTGGGCCTGCTCGACCCGTTGTTGCGGGAGCGCGGCCATCGCATTCGATACGTCAACTTCGCGCGTGATCCGGATGCCTGTCCGAAACTCGATCGCTACCAGGGGCTGATCGTGCTGGGCGGCCCGATGCAGGTCGACGATGCCGCTACCCACCCGCATCTGCTCACCGAGTGCCGACTTATCGAGCAGGCCATGGCGGCCAGCATCCCAGTTCTGGGGATCTGCCTGGGAGCGCAACTCATCGCACATGTGCTCGGTGCCTCGGTCGGCCCATGCCGACGCCCGGAGATCGGGTGGTACGACTTGATCCCGAACAACGTGACGACGCACGATCGCGTACTGGCCCCTCTGGAATCGGCCCAGCCGGTCTACCAGTGGCACCATTGGGGGTTCGATTGCCCGACAGGCGCCGTGACGCTGGCCACATCGCGGGAATCAGGCTGCCAGGCATTCCGGCACGGTGAGCGGGCCTGGGGATTCCAGTTCCACCTCGAGCTGGACGAACGCCTGATCAGGCGCTGGCTTACCCTGCCCTTCTATCGCAACGACCTGGCCGCATCCGGACTGAAGAAGACTCCCGAAGACATTCGTGCCGACACTCAACGCTACCTGCCGCGCTCGCTGCAGCTGGCCGATGCGGTTTTCGACAACTGGCTGCATTTGATCGGCGCCCCCCAACGCCGCATCGTACTGGGTTCGCGATAAATGGCTCCCGGCTAAAGCCCAAGACCTTCCTCTTCAAGGGGTTCCCCGGCTGATGCAGGGCTGGGGCTGATGTTTCGATCCTCGCCCAGCTCCCCGTCATCGTCGAGAATCGCCATCACGTGATCCATGCCGGCCCAGCCGTAGGGCAGGATGGGAGCGTATTGCCCGGCGACGCCGGGAGCTGCAAGCAGCGCATCGAAATGTTGCACCCGGTCGATCTCCCAATACGCAATATCGGCACCATGATTACGCGCCATGTTCACGTAGGGCCTGCTGCTGAAGGCGACCGGAATCAGGCCATCGTCACGTCCGTGGATAATCAATACGGGAATCTCGGGCAGAAAGGCCGTCGCCTGTGCCGAACGCAGGGCGGCCTGAAGCAGGTCGGCATCCGGCCCTGTGGCCGTCACCAGTTCACGCAGGCAGACCAGTCCGGCAAATGCCGGGTCATCTCCCTCGCCCAGCGAATCGATGATATCGATGCCGTGACCGGGCGCAATACCGGAATGACTGCCCCACCAGGCCTGCCGCTGAGCGACCGTCGCTCCGGGCGCTTCCAGCGAAAAGCCGCAGGGCATGTCGAATGGGCCCCGTTGCAGGTAGCTCGAAGCGTAGGTGACAACCAACGAGCGCCACAAGTCCAGCGTCACATTGACCGCGGCCTGGTCAAGAGCCGGTTCATCGAATCCCGCATCCAGCAACACTTCCCGGGCTGCCGCAGGCTCGGCCCGGTCCAGCATCCCGGCCTCGAACAGCGATTCGCAGCGCGCCTGACCAGCTGTCGCAAGCTGCGGCGTGCCCAGTGGTATGCCGGTTGTGAACTCGGTGTCGGCCAGCAGGCACGGCTGGTAAAGCGCTGCCAGCGTGGCGTAGTCGTATAGCGGCGGCTGGCCCAGTGGAGTAATATTGGGCATGACCGATACCACGGCGTCCAGCAATCCGTCATCGTCAGCCTCGGCAGCGCGCAATACGGCGTTGCCGCCGTTGGAAACCGCGGCTGCGACGACACGGGTGTTGTCCGCGCTGAAATCACCTTCCAGCGCGACGCTCAGCACGTCCAGACCAAAAGCGGCTGCAGCCAGCACATGCTGCCCCCAGTCGGCCTCCGGGTGATCGCCGGAATGAGCATGGCGCATGGCCACGACATCAAGCGGCTCCCCGACCCGGTCATGGACCAGTCCTACTGCTGCTTCGTCAGCCGGAACTCGCTGTCCGGCCAGGTCGGTTGAGGTGCCGTCGGCAAAATCGAAGATGTCAGTCCCGGCTCCCTTGTCGGTATGCGCCACCGCACAACCTCGCGCCAAGGCCCAGGGTGCGGCTACCGCGATCGCGCCGTATATGCCACGCGAACCCGATGCAGCGGTCACCACCAGGCAGGCTGCGTCCGGATCGAAGTCATCCGGCAACTGCACGGCCACGCGAAACGGCTGACTGGCATTCGGCAAATGCAGGAAGGCATGAAACTCGCGTCCCGGCACACGTGGCAGCGCGTCGAACAGGCCACCCAGTCCGGCAGCCGGTGACAACGGACCGATGCCGTGCCAGTTTTCGTAAATGGCGAGTCGGCGCAGTTCGGCCGGTGTCGGGGCTTCGGAATCGGTCGGCTCGGGTGCCGGCCCGGCAAGACCTTCCAACCCCAGTCCGGCACTGACCAGATCGTCATCATCGCGGTGTTCGGTCACCCTGACCGGTATCGCGAACTGTGCTTCCAGTCGGGCTCCGAGCGCTTCGTCAGGCTCGGTTTCCGGCATCCCTTCATCGGTGGTTTCACAGCCTGCCAGAAAGATCGCTGCAGTACAAAGGAACAGTTTCAAGGGCTTCATCGTCGCTTATCCTGGCGAATACATTCCGGGCATCACTTTACCAAGGTCACGGCCCGCCCCGGCAATGGACTTTGGTACAGTCGGCAGCATTCCGACGTTCTGCTAGCCTTGGTTCCAGTCACTTCAGGGCAGCGGAACATGAACATTCTGATCACCGGCGCCGGCAGCGGTATCGGCGCGGGCATTGCCACTCATCTGGGCCGGGACGGCCATGAAATCGTCGTCACCGACCTCGACGAAGCGGCTGCTGCAAAGGTTGCCGGGGAAATCGTCGAGCACGGTGGCCTGGCCGCGGTACGGCGACTCGACGTCACCGATGATCGCAGTGTCGAGTCCCTGTGCCGCGCACTGGAACGCCCGGTCGATGTGCTGATCAACAATGCCGGCCTGCAGCATGTCGCACCGCTCGAAGAGTTCCCCATGGAAAAGTGGGACCAGCTCGTCCAGGTGATGCTGACCGGCACCGCGCGACTGACCCGCGCCCTGTTGCCGGCCATGCGCGAGCAGGCCTTCGGGCGCATCGTCAACATCGGCTCCATCCACTCGCTGGTCGCCAGCGCCTACAAGTCGGCTTATGTCGCCGCCAAGCACGGCCTGATCGGCTTCTCACGCGTACTGGCGCTGGAAACAGCCGACACCGACATCACCATCAACACCGTCTGCCCGACCTACGTCAAGACGCCGCTGGTGGAAAAGCAGATCGCCGACCAGGCGCGTGTGCACGGCATTTCCGAGGACGAAGTCATCGAAAAAATCATGCTCAAACCCATGCCCAAGGGCGTGTTCATTTCGATGGAGGAGCTGGCTGGCATCTGCAGCTTCCTGGTCAGCCCGGCCGCACGCAACATCACCGGTCAGGCCATCGTCGTCGACGGCGGCTGGACGGTGACCTGAGGACTCGGCGGACGGTTGGCGGCAGTACGGATACTAGTGTACCCCGTCACTCATATTGTTACTTATAGCGAACGCCTCAGGGGTCAGACGCAAGGCGCGATTGCGCCGGCGTAGTGGGGCTACGTCAAGCAATCGCAACACGGGCGATGGCTTCGCCTGCCCTGCAGATGGCCCCTGAGGCGCTCGCCCGTAGGGAGCGCCATACAAGCCCGATCGCAAGGCGACGCTCTTGGAAAGGGGCCAACCCTTCCCGGCGAGCGCCGCCTTGCGCTCGGGCTTGCACGGCGCTCTACAAGTAACGATATGGGTGACGGGGTACACTAGCCCCCGTACACATCGCGCTTTCATGGCATCATGGTCCGCGCCCACATTGCACGGACCACACGCGCTCGCTCCGACGACCAGCCATGACGACCCGAGTCCTGATTGCCGACGATCATCCGTTGTTTCGTGCCGCCCTGTCGCAGGCGCTGGCTACCTGCGTCGACCACATAGAGGTCAGCGAGGCGGCCGACCTGCCCGATACCATGGGCCTGCTCGAGCAACGCGAAAACATCGACCTGCTGCTGCTCGACCTGCACATGCCCGGCAACCAGGGTCTGACCGGCCTGGCCGCGATACGCTGCCGCTTCCCGACCGTGGCCGTGGTCGTGGTCTCGGCCAATGAGGATCCGCGCGTCATTCGCCGTGTCCTCGATCACGGTGCCGCCGGCTTCATTCCCAAGAGTGCATCACCGGAACTGCTGACCGAGGCCCTGCGAACCATCCTGGACTGTCGAGAATGGGTGCCGCCGCACCTGGCCGCTCATGTGGCCGGCATCGGCTCCGACGATACCGACCTGGAACTGGCCGACCGCATCGCCAGACTCACGCCCCAGCAGTTTCGCGTTCTGCAACTGGTCGCCGACGGACGGCTCAACAAGCAGATCGCCGACGAGCTCGAAATCCAGGAACGCACCGTCAAGGCCCACATGAGCGAGATCCTGCAAAAACTCGACGTCCGCAACCGCACCCAGGCGGGCATTGCCTTTCGACGGCTGGAGCTGGTCGACCCGGCCTCGCGGCTCTAGGTCGGTTGGACCACGATCCGTCGTCCCGGAATCGCCGAAGGCGATGTCCGGGACCTCGCGCGCCATGGACCAGCAAGGCCGCCGTGCCGACCGTCAATCTGCGAGATCCCGGATATCGGGTGACGCCGATTCCGGGATGACATCTTGAGAACCCGGGCGACTAGTGGGCCAACCACCGATACATGGCCTCCAGGCAGGCCCGCCCCAGGTCACGGCACCGTCCCGGCGACCAGCCGATTTCGGGAACCGGCGTGTCGGCGGTGTCCTTGAACGGCATTTCCAGGGTCATGGCCAGGCAATCGAAGGTCTCGGCCATGTAGTCGGTGTTCTTCTTCATGTCGGCACTACCCGGCGCATCCACCTCGTATCCGTGCGCCGTCTGGAAATCGGGCGTGATCCCGGCCAGCAGGGCCTTGAAGTCGTCGAGCTGGCGCTGCTTGTGGTCATTCCATGATGGTGTCCCTTCCGCGCCGGCGATGAAGTTGTACGGCAGCCCTTCGTCACCGTGCACGTCGAAGGCGAAGTCCACCCCGGTTTCCTGCATCTTCTGGCGGGTGTAGTACACCTCCGGTGACTTCTCCGGACAGGGTTTGGCCCACTCACGATTGAGATTGCGACCGTGGGCATTGGTACGCAGGTGACCGCGCACACCGCCGTCGATGCACATGTTGGGCACCAGGTAGACCACTGCTTGCTCCAGCAACTCGCGGGCGACCGCATCCTCTGGATCGAGCAGGCGACCGAGAAAGCCTTCCACCCACCATTCGGCCATGGTCTCGCCGGGATGCTGGCGGGCGATGATCCACACCTTTTTTCGTCCCGTCTCGGGTTCGCCGATGGTCAACAGGGTGTGGGCATGGCCGTCCGGTGTCGTGCAAAGGGTCTCGGCGCGCACCCTGGAGTGCTCCAGCGACGAGGCAATCAATTGCTGGTGCTCGCGCAGGCTGTAGGGCGCGAAATAGGCCACGTAGACGACATCGGACTCGGGCCGGTGGCGGATGACGAGCAGCTTGCCGTCGAAATCCGTATCGGTGCGGAACCAGTTCTCCAGGTCGCTGCTGACCACCGCCTGGTAGTTCTCGAATCCGTCCGGATAGGACACTTTCCCGGCGTTTTCGATCACCATGGTGCAGTCCACATCACGTGCATCGCACAACTGAAAGAAAAACCACTGCATGTGCTCGTCGCCGGCGTCGGGGCGTATTTTCAGGCGAATGTCGTCGGCCGAGTCGGCCTTCACGACCTCGATATTGCCGCCGTCGAAATGATCATGAATTCGAATGGTCATGTCGTTCCTCAATTGTCCTTTCTAAAAATCTGATGGATTCTGAAGCACGAAGTGAAGTCGCTTTCATCGTTTCTTTGCTCCTTCGTGTTCTTCGTGCCCTTCGTGGTTAATGCTTTCTTCACTTGCCGAGCCGAATACCGCTTGAATGACGCGGCGGAACCCCTCATCCGGCGCCACTTCGATCTCGAGCCGCCCGTCATCGGCCGGATGGCTCAATGTCAGTCCGACCGCATGCAGCAGCAGGCGATGACTGCCGAAGTGCTGGCGAAAGAGCCGGTTGTGACGGCCCTCACCATATGTGGTGTCGCCAATCAGCGGATGAAAGATGTGCTTGAAGTGACGACGGATCTGGTGGCGGCGACCGGTTTTCGGAAACACCTCGACCAGCGAGTAACGCACGGTCTCGTGCTCGCCGATCGCGAACGGCAACTCGGCGGTGGACAGTCGTCGATAGCGCGTCAGCGCCGGCTGGCCTTCCGCGGCCGTCTTGTGCTTTTTCAACGGATGATCGATCTCGCCTTCGGCATCGACCCAGCCGCGCGTCACGGCCAGGTAACGCTTCTCGACGGTCTGCGCCATGAACTGCTTGCCCACCCGGCTGGCGGTCTCACGATCCAGCGCAAACAGCAGCACGCCGGATGTCGCCCGATCAAGCCGGTGAACCGGCCACACTTTCTGCCCGATCTGGTCACGCAGCAACTGCACCACGAACTGCCGATCGGTCCCGAGCCGACTTTGATGCACCATCATGTCGCAGGGCTTGTCGATGGCGCACAGCCACTCGTCCTGGTAAACGATGCGAAA
>SKXY01000006.1 GCA_007128175.1 Wenzhouxiangella sp.
CCGCCGAGCTCCGAGGCGTCGATCAGCTGGACGCTTTCGACTTCGCCGGTGGTGACCTGCACATCGTCGGCGCGGACGATACCGAAACTAACCAGCAAGAGTGTTACGGCCGCAATGAGAACGAGGCGTCGCAAGGTCGTCGTCATGTCAATCGTCCTCTCCAAGCCGCCGCTTGACCTCGAGGTAGTGATCTTCGAGTGCTTCATGAGGCATGGCGGAAAGATCCAGCCCCCGCTCGACCGCCAGCGTCTCCATCGCTCGGAAGCGACGTTCGAACTTGTGGTTGCTGCGTCTGAGTGCTCCGCCGGGATCGACTTCGAGCTTGCGCGCCAGGTTGGTGACGGCGAACAGCAGGTCGCCGAGCTCTTCTTCGATACCGTCGGCATCGTCATCGGCCATGGCCGCTCTGAGTTCGTCGGCCTCTTCCTGGATCTTGTCGAAAATGGGCTCGACAGCCGGCCAGTCGAAACCGACGCGGGCGGCGCGCTTCTGCAGCTTGACCGCACGTCTGAGTGCCGGCAGGCCGCGCGAAACGCCGGCCAGCACGCTGTCGTCGGACTCACCACGTTCGGCCCGCTCGGCGGCCTTGATGTTTTCCCAGTTGACGGTCTGCGCTTGCGCATCGCCGATATCGGCGTCACCGAACACGTGGGGATGGCGTCGTTCCAGCTTGTCGGAGATCGCCGCCGCCACGTCGTCAAAAGCGAAGGCGCCTTTTTCTTCAGCCATGCGGGCATGGAAAACAACCTGGAACAGCAGATCGCCGAGCTCGTCCCTGAGATCTTCGAGGTCGCCACGCTCGATGGCATCGGCCACCTCGTGCGCCTCCTCGATGGTGTAGGGCGCGATGGAACGGAAATCCTGCTCGATATCCCAAGGACAGCCACCCTCGGGGTCGCGCAGGCGGGCCATGATGTGCAGCAGGCGGTGAATGGGTTGCTTGTCGTTCATCGTGGCGGAAGGATAACCCGGATGGCGGCCCCGCCCAGCGTCGATTCGGCCAGTTCCATGCGCCCGCCACGGTCCTCGACCAGTTCGCGGCAGATCGACAGACCCAACCCCTGTCCGTCACGTCGTTCATCGCCGCGGCGGCCGCGTTCGAGCAGCTCCGGCAGCTCATCGTCGGCAATGCCCGGGCCGTTGTCCTCGATGAGGATTTCCACGCCGCGCGGCCGACCGTCGACCCGGTGCCGCTGGGCGCTGGCCCGCACGCGTCCGTGTCCGTACTTGGCGGCATTTTCCATCAGGTTGCCGCACAGCTCCCAGAGATCGCGCTCGTCGATGCGGGCAGCGATCTCCTCTTCGCCGTCGACTTCCACGACCAGCCCGTCAGCAGCATGCAATCGCATCAGGGACTCGGCCAGGCGCGTCAGGATGGGCTGGATGGCAACCGACTTGTGAATGGCCTGCCGGGTCGAGCGGGCGGCCCGTTCGAGCTGGCGTCGTATCAACTGCTCCATGTCCACGAGGGAGTCGGACAACTCGGCTCGCTCGGGATGTTGCGATGACTCCAGCCGGGCGCGCAGCACGGCCACGGGCGTCTTGAGCGCATGGGCGAGATCCGAAAGTGCCTGCCGGTAGCGACGGGCGTTGTCGCGCTCGCTGGCAAGCAGCGTATTGAGGTTGTCGATCAACGGCATCAGCTCGCGCGGGTAGCGGCCGGTGATGACATCGCGCTCGCCCGCTTCCATTTCCCGGACTTCATGCGCCACCTGCCGCAGGGGACGCAGCAGCAGCACCAGGATGACGAACTGTGCGGCAATGATCAGCGCCGCTGCCAGACCCAGCCATTGCCACAGGTCGCGGCGAAAACCGGCCAGGGTCATGGCCTGGCGGTTGGGGTCTTCTGCCGCCCAGATCGTCAGGTCGACGATCTCGCCGTCGGGCTGCTCCCAGCCCAGGCCAATGGCGAAGACGTTCCAGGTGCCACCGATTTCGGTGCCGCGAAACAACTCGGTTCCGCGTTCGATCACTCGTGCCGATGGTTTGGGGTTCACGCCGTATAGCGAAGGCGACTCCCAACTTCCCGATGGCGTGACCGCACCACCAAACAGCCCGGAACCGGGCTGGTTCAGGCGCGGCTCGGCGAGGGTTTCGGAAACCGTCGGTTCGCCCTCAACATCCACTTCAACGGTGGTCAGGATCAGGTAGACAACGGCTTCGAGCCGCTCCTGCATGGCTGCCTCGGCCGCGCCCTGGAATGCCCGATCGACCGCCGCCCCGACCAGGGCGAGCGCCAGCAACAGCGCCAGGCCGGCACCCAGCAGAAGCCGTGCCAGCAGCGAAAGACGCGCCTGTGGCCAGCTCATGCCCAGCAAGACATGACCCCCATTCCGTTGCCGGTGGACAGGGGATACAAGACAGGAGCCCTACTCGCCGGCGCGAAAGCGGTAGCCGCGCCCACGCAGCGTTTCTATCGGGGTCCACGCCCCCTCGGGATCGAGCTTCTTGCGCAGACGGCCGATAATCACCTCGATGACGTTGCTTTCGGGATCGGCATCTTCGTCGTAGAGGTGCTCGTTGAGTTCCATCTTCGAGACCACCTGGTCGGGGTGCAGCGCGAAGTACTCAAGCACCTTGTACTCGAATGTGGTCAAGTCCAGCGACTGGCCGTCGAGTTCGACTTCCTGGCTGGAGAGGTTGACGGTGAGCGGACCGAAGCTGACCTCGGGTGCGGCATGGCCGGCCGAGCGTCGCAGGAGGGCATGCACTCGCGCCATCAACTCTTCGATACGAAACGGTTTGGTGACGTAATCGTCGGCACCGATCTCCAGCGCCTCGACCTTGTCCTGCCAGTCCGAGCGGGCGGTCAGCACCAGGATGGGGAACTTGCGTTCACGCTTGCGGGCTTCGCGAACGATTTCCAGGCCGCTGGTGCCGGGCAGGCCCAGGTCGATGATGGCCAGGTCAACCGGGTACTCGGTTGCCAGGTGCAACCCGTCGGTGCCGTCGCCGCACAGATCAACGGCAAAGCCCTGCCGCTTGAGGGCGCGCCCCAGCAACTCGCGCAGCGCGGTTTCATCCTCAACAACCAGAATTCGCATGGATTTACCTCCCGTCGGCCGGTACACGCACGGTACGCACCACGCCATCGCGGGTCAGGATGCGAATGACGTGAATGCGGCGCCCGTCGCGCTCAATGGTATGAGCCGAAACCACCTCGGCATCGTACTGACGCGCCACCTGCTCGGCTGCCTCCTGCAGACTGAGCGCCCACGCCGAGACCACCATGACGGCAGTCAGGGTGATGGCGATCAGCATTTTCTTGATCAGGCGCAACATTGGCGTCTCGGACGCTCCGGATGGCTGGTTGCCGCTGATTCTAGCGGTTTGGACTTAATGCGTCATGAACTGAATGACGGAGAGCCGGGAATGGTAAAACGTAAAACGGGCGATGCGTCAGGGCTTTCCACGCGTGACAAATGCAGCCCCGGCATCGTCCGTTTCACGTTTCCCGTTTTGCGTTTTCACCCTCAATAAATCTCAGCCACGCAACACCGCAGACTGCCACCGGCCTTTTCGACCTCGTCGAGCTCGATGCCGTGAATCCTGAACCCCCAGCTTTCCAGCTTGCGCAGCTTCTCCGGCGCCAGGGCGTCGACCGCGGTCTGGCTCATGAACAGGTCATCGAGGCTGACGGCGATGCAGTTGCCGGCAAAGGCTTCCTTTTCCTCGCGCGTGATCTCGAGCACATGCCCGGGATAGGCGTGGGCGATGGCCTTTGGTACCTCGGGGTCGGCGAAGGCATCGGGACAGATGACCAGTGCGCGCGAGGCCAGTATCGCCATGACCACGTTGGTGTGGTACTCGTCAGGCTTGAGGTCGAACTGGAAAGTCAGGGCGAGATCGAAGGCCTCGTGCATGGCTCGGCAGCCGGCATCGTCGACACGCTGCGTCATGCCGCAATAGCCGATTCGGTGGGCCCTGTCGAGCACCAGCGCACCGGTCAGTTCGGCGACCAGTGCGCGATTGGACAGGTCGATCTCCTCGTACTCCATCAAACCGGTAAAAAAGGCCCGGATATCATTTCGCCCGGCCTCGCGCTGACGATCCGGGTGCAGCATGGCACCGACGATCAGGCGACCGGGTGCCGTGGCAAAGACATTGTTGGGAAACAGGTCATCGGGGGTGTCAGCACGGCCGGGAAAGCGGACGGCCGGCACACCGCAGGCGGTGATGCGGTCGGCCAGTTGTCGATGCTGGTCCAGCGCACGCGCCGGATCGACCTCAACGCTCAAGTCCATGTAGACATTGTCGCGCGCTGTCTGCTCGGACAGCCGGAAACCGGTCGGCTCGACCAGGAACACGGCGCGCGGCGCGGCGGGAGAATCGTTTCTCAGCCAACCTGCGTCGATCTGCTTGCGGAAATCCTCGGGACTACGGACGATCACGTTGTTATTCCAGCCATGGGCAAAGGGTGGCCTATCTTAGGCCATCGACTTGTGGGGTCAACAGTTCCGGACTCGATATTCAGACCGGATGATCAACGGCCGCGGCAATCGGTGCAGGAACGGCCTGCAGAAGCAGCTCGGGACCGGCATCGGGACGATGCATGTTCTGGCTGAGCTTCTGGCGCCAGCCGCGGGCGCCGGGCTGGCCGTGGAACAGGCCCAGCATGTGGCGGGCGACCTGCTGCAGCTTGCCGCCGCGCTCGATATGCCGGCGCGCGTACTCGGCCATGGCCGCCACTACCTCGCGGCGTGATTGAGCAGCCGGCAAGCCGAGACGGGCACTCAACTCGGCCAGGATCCACGGGTTCTGATAGGCAGCCCGGCCGAGCATGACCCCGTCGATCTGCTCGAGCTCGTCGGCGGCCGTTTCGATGTCGACGATGCCGCCATTGAGCACGACGGTCTGATCGGGAAACGACTGCTTGATGCCGTGAACCCGCTCGTAGGCCAGCGGCGGAATCTCCCGGTTCTGCTTTGGACTCAGACCGGACAGCCAGGCTTTGCGGGCGTGCAGGATGACGGTGTCGATGCCGCTCTCGACCACAGTGGCGACAAAGTCGTGCAGGAACGCCTCGCTGTCGAAGTCGTCCACGCCGATGCGCGTCTTGACCGTTACCGGCACTGCCACGACTTGACGCATGGCCGCCAGGCAGTCCCTGACCAGTTCGGGCTCCTTCATCAGGCAGGCGCCGAAACGGCCCTTCTGCACCCGGTTGGATGGACAGCCGACATTGAGGTTGATTTCGTCGTATCCGAATTCCGCACCGATC
>SKXY01000047.1 GCA_007128175.1 Wenzhouxiangella sp.
CGCCACCTGCTGCTGGCGGCCAATCGTGACGAGTTTCATGAACGGCCGGCGCGTCCCATGGCCTGGTGGGAATGGCCGCATGGGCCGCTGGCCGGGCGTGACGACAAGGCCGGCGGCACCTGGCTGGCCGTTGCACGAGACGGTCGCTGGGCGGCGGTAACCAATTTTCGCGACCCGCACGCCAGTACCGGTGAGCGATCACGTGGCGATCTGCCGCTCGAATTCCTGCAGGGCTCGCGGTCGCCTGCCGAGTACGCAGGGCTTGTCCATCGTCGCCGGGACGAATATGGTCCGTTCAACCTGCTGGTCGGTACCCGTGAGAGTCTGTGGTACTGCTCGACGCATGCCCGAGCGCAGGCTGTCGAGCCCGGAGTGCACGCCCTGTCGAATGGCCTGATCGACGAACCGTGGCCCAAGAGCCGGCGCGTTGCCACCGCACTGGGCGGTCTGGCCGGCACTGCCGGCGCGGTCGATTGCCAGCGCCTGCTCGACCTCATGCACGACCGCGAGCCGGCGCAGGATGCCGAATTGCCCGATACCGGTGTCGGTCTTGAACTGGAGCGTTTCCTCTCCTCGCCTTTCATTGTCGGTGACAGGTACGGGACACGCTGTTCCACCGTGCTGGCCCTAGGGGAGTGCAGCGAAGCAGTCGAGCGCAGTCACGACCGCAATGGCGATCCGGTGGCGCGGCTTCATTACCGGTTCAAGGCCAGGCCGGGCGCTGGAGATTGAAACCCGTTGCCGACCGCAGTACGCTGACATGCGGTATGCAGACTCAGTCTCGTTCGTGACATTCCGGAATGGCTTCGAGCAGCCGCTTTCGTCTTGCGAACGATGGCGGATGGGGGCGGAATCCCGCGAGGGGGGCAGACCTGCAGCGATGACAGGAGGGGGGAAGTGATGCGGTTGCTTACAGGTGTCCTGTGCTGCCTGCTGATCCTGATATCCAATCGGGCCGGGGCCGAGATTCTCCTTGATCGGATTTCGGTCGAGGACGGCTTGTCGCAATCGAGTGTGTTCGCCCTGGCGCAGGACAGCAAGGGCTTCCTGTGGGTGGCAACCGAGCGCGGTGCCGACCGGTTCGACGGCTACGAGTTCACCAACTACCGCCACCAGCCCGGCGAGCCGGATTCCCTCAGCGACAGCGCGGTCAAGACCTTCTTCAATGATCGCAACGGCCGCCTGTGGATCGGCACCCAGAACGGTATCAACCGTTTCGACCCGGCCAGCGGGCGTGTGCACCGGTTCATGTCCGCCGGTGATACGGGTGCGGCGCGCACGCGGGTGCTCGAGCAGGGAATCACGGAGAATTGCCGGGGCGATATCCTGTTCCTGTCGCGAGGCGGATTGATGGTCATTCCCGACGGAAGCGGCCGGATGGAAGCCAGAGGGCTGCTCGGCCGGCAGGATACCCGGTTCTGGGGATCAATCCTGTCCGACCGCAACGGCGGCGTCTGGGTGGCCGATGGCCGGCGGCTCTGGTTCAAGCCTTGTGGCACCGAAACATTTCGCGTGGTCGATCAACTGCCCGATCGCGCCGCCCGGACCAAGGCCAGCCCCAATTCCCTGGCACTGGCTGCTGACGGCTCGGTGCTCTGGGCCAGTGGTGACGGGTTGCGTCGCTTCGACTCCGGCCATGGCGAACTGCTTTCCATCGATCAGCCGTCGCGTCACGGAATGGATGGCGACAAGGTTGACGCCGTGGCGACCGCCGGTAACGGTGATCTCTGGCTGGCCCTGCCGCGACAAATAGTTCGTGTCAGGTCATCGGATCAGCGGCAGTGGGAGGTCATGGCGGAATTCGACGCACTTTCACTGGGCCGCAGGGGGCTGCAGCGATTGCAGGTGGCCAAAAGTGGTGACGGTCTGACCTGGGTGGCTGGCCATTTCGGTGTGGGCGTGCAAACCGAGTCAGGGGAGCGTCTCCAGGTGCTGGGCAACGAACCAGCCGATCCGGAGTCGCTCCCGCTGACCTTCGGTCTGGCCGGTTACGTGCTGCACGCCGATAACTTCGGCGTGGTCTGGATCGGAGCGAATCTGGCCGGCCTGGCCCGTTACAAGCCACGCAGGCACCGATTCGAGCATGTGCGCGATCTTGAACCGGGTGCCGACAACATTATTCGTGGCGTTGCCGAGCAACAAGTCGATGGCCAGACCTGGGTCTGGACCGGCAGCGCCCAGTCAGGCCTGCGCCTGTGGCGCCGGGGCAGTGACGGATCCTGCGGACTGGCGGCGCGGATTCGCGCTGACAGCAGCATGCTGCCGGCAACCCCCAGCGATCGTATTGCTGCAATGGCGCGCGATCCCGGTGATGGTCGGGTCTGGGCGATCGGGCAGCGCTGGGCGGCGCGGCTGGATGCCAGAGGGCCGGAGATTCTCGAGGTGCCGTTCGAGGTCACCAGGCCGACATCCAGCCTGAGGGACATGGCATTCTCGCCATCCGGGGAGCGACTCTACGTTTCGGAATCCCGACGTATCTGGTTCGTGGATACCGCGGCCGTGGAGAACGCGCCACCGCAAGCCTTCCAGCCCCTTTCCTTCGAACCTCCGGATCGCGAGATCAGCGCCCATGCACTGACGATGACGCGTGACGGTCGCCTGCTTTGGGGTGGGCGTGGCGGCCTGGTGCTGATCGATCCGGAAACGGGGCGCACGCGCCATTTTCTGCCTGGTGGCGAGAAGCCGCAGGCACCGGCCAACTTCGTGTTCAGCCTGCTGGAGTATCCGCAGGGTACGCTCTGGATCGGCACGCGCGGTGGTGGCCTGGCGCGGGTCGAGCTGTCCGCCCTCGATGACGACGACCCGGCGTTTGACTGGTGGACCCGGGACTCCGGCCTGATCGACGACACCATCTACGCCATCCTGCCCGACTCGTCCGGTCGGCTATGGTTGAGCAGTAATCGCGGCCTGACGCGTTTCGACCCCGGCAGTGGGCAGATTCGTCACTATGGACGACGAGACGGGCTGCGCCAGTACGAGTTCAACGGCCGGGTGGCCGATATCGGTCCCGATGGCCGGTTCTACTTTGGTGGAGTCGACGGGTTCAACGTCTTTCACCCCGAGGATATCGTCGATCATCCCGAGCCGCCGAAGCTCTACCTGCAATCGGTGAACGTGAATGGCGAGTCGCTGCAACCCGCTGTCGTCGCCAATCCCGAGCGTGACCTGGTCCTGGGTCACGATGAAAACTACCTGGTCTTCGATTATGTCGGCCTGCATTTCGCCGCATCCGATAACATTCGTTATGCCTACCGGCTCGACGGGCTGGAGAGTGAGTGGGTGGAGGTCGGCAGTCAGCGCCAGGCACGTTACCCGGCCTTGCCGCCCGGTGAATACCGCTTTGAGGTGCGGGCGGCCAATGCCGACGGCATCTGGTCCGAACTGCGGCAACTGGCGGCGGTCTCGGTCAGGCCGCCGCCCTGGCGCAGCCCGCTGGCCTGGCTCGTGTATCTGCTCGCCGCGGCGCTGGCCGTCGCCGCACTTGCCACGCTCGTCCTGCGTCGGCGTCGGGCGCTGGAATCGCTGATTGCGCATCGTACCCGCGAGCTGGCCGAGCGAAACCGGACCATCAGTCGGCAATCCCGTCAGCTCGAGGAAGCACTGGAGGCTCGAACCACCCTGTTTGCCAATGTTTCTCACGAATTCAGAACGCCGCTGACCTTGGTCGGGGCCAGTTTTGAACGGCTGGCGCATCGGGTCGGCGATGATCATCCGGCTATCGGTCAGGGACGACGTTATCTGCGTCGTCTGCAGCGCCTGGTCGAACAGTTGCTCGACCTGTCGCGCATGCGGGTGCAGTCGGGCAGCGCGTTTGGCGAGCCCTGGCACATGACCCCGGTGGTCAACCATACCGTCGAGGCTTTCCGCACGCTGGCCGAACAGCGCGGCCTCGGCTTGAAGTCGAAACTGGAAAACGGCTGGACAACCACCTGTCGTCAGGAGTTTGTCGAGAAGATCCTGCTCAATCTGCTCAACAACGCCATCAAGTACACCGGGCACGGAGGCGAAGTGGTGGTGACGCTGAGCGGCCGGGGTGACGAGGTGACACTCGAAGTGGCCGACAACGGCCCGGGCATTCCGCCCGAAGAGCAGGATCTGATCTTCGAGCGTTTCCATCGACTGCCGGCCAGCGAGACCGATACGACCCGGGGTGCGGGTATCGGTCTGGCACTGGTGCGTGAAGCGACCCAGGCCATGAATGGGCGGCTGGAGCTCGACAGCATTCAGGGCGGGGGCAGCCGTTTTCGCATCCATCTGGCGGCGCGCCGCAGCCAGGATGTCGAGGCAGTGGTTGAAACAGTGGACAAGGACCGTTTGCTTCTGGAAACCGAATCCCTAGCACAGCCGCATCGATTCGACCGGGAAACGTCCAGGCGTCTGCCGCCCCATCCCGAGGGAACCGTGCTCCTGGTGGAGGACAATGCCGACCTGCGGCAGCACCTGGTCGATACGCTTGCCGGCCACTGGCACACGATCGCGGCCGGCAATGGATACGAGGGGCTGGAAGCCGCCCGCTCTCATGCCCCCGATCTGATCGTCAGCGACATCATGATGCCCGACATGGATGGGCTCGAGATGCTGGAGGCGTTACGCGCCGATATTCGCACCAGTCATGTTCCGGTGCTTTTGCTGACTGCCCGCCAGGACACCGAAACCCGCCTCAAGGGGCTGGCGCTGAGTGCCGACGATTTCCTGGCCAAGCCTTTTGACAGTGCCGAACTGCAACTGCGGCTCAAGCGCATGATCGACAACCGGAGACGTTTGCGCAAACAGCTTCTGCGAGACATATCCGGCTCCGGGGATCCTGGTGGTCGGGAGATCGAGGGTGCGGGCACGCAGCTGACTGAAGTGCCGGCCCTGTCGCGGCGGGACCGAAAGTTGATCCGGCAACTGGATGACTGGCTGGAGGCCCGGTATGGCGACGCCTCGGCCAGCATTGAGGAGTTGTGCCGCACGCTCAATATCGAAGCGCGCACCCTGCAACGCAAGACCAAAGCCCTGCTGGGCATGACTCCGGCCGAGTACTTGGGCAGTTACCGCCTGGAGAAGGCGGCAGCCCAGCTTCGCACCACTGATCGAACCATCACCGAGATTGCCCTGTCTTGCGGATTTTCAACGCCGCAGTATTTTACCCGGCAGTTCCGAACGCGTTTCGGACAGCCCCCAAGCGAGTGGAGGCAGACTGCCCG
>SKXY01000068.1 GCA_007128175.1 Wenzhouxiangella sp.
ACAGCCTGGACCGGTTACTGGCTCAACTCGACCGTCTTGAGGTGCAGCCGGTTCTCGCCTTGCCCGATCCCCGGCCTGGCGAACAACTGGAGCTGGTGATCGAGCACAGTGCCTGGGTGGCGATCGAAAGTCATCATGACAACGGGCAGATCAAGGCCCTGTGCGATGCCCTTCCCTCCCGACTCAACCAGGTCATCGCCGATCGCGTCGATGATCGGCATCGGCTGGAACAATTCAAGGGGTTGCCGGGAATCTGGTTGCGGGGACAGTGCGCCGCCGAGACGACGCCGATCCGCTTTCAGACCTGATCCGGCCAGCGGCCGATCCAGGGCTCGAACGGCCAGTCCTCACCCCGCTGCAGTCGCTCCAGGGCATCGGCTTCACGCGTTTCGATGGTTGACAGAAATTCCGGGTCACCATCCATGACCGCGAAGGCATCCAGTCCGCGCTGCAGAAAATCCTGCAACATCCCGACCCCGGCCAGTTCGGCCGGCACACGCATCATGCGGATCAGGCGATGAACCATGCGTTTGCGTACCGTTTCCACCAGCAGGTCACCCAGCTCGCGGATCAGGCGCAGCTGTTCCTCACGGCCCTCCCAGTCTCCCTCCTGACGGTAGGCCCGCGCGTAATCCGGCTGGGTAATCTCGGTAGAGTCGATCAGCAATTCGGCCATGCGGAAATCGAACTCCAGGCTGATGGCCTGCAGATGCATCGCCTCGCCGATGGCGAACAGCAGGTGACCAGGCAGGAAGCGACGCATGATCGGCACCACTCGCTTGAGCTGGCGATCACGCGCATGCACGTCACGCCCGCCGTAGAGGTCGTCGAGAAAGAACTCGCAGGCGGCCCGAAAACGGTCCCTTGAGCGCAGGTCGGCATAGGTGGCATCCAGCCGGTCGCGTTGCCAGGCCTGCAGCCGGTCCAGCGACTCGCGCCAGGGCCCTTGTTCGGGGATCCGTGCCGCGATCGCAAGGTTGCGATCAATCTGCTCCTGCAGATGCCTTACCGCGTCCGAATCGCTCATCCCAGGGCCTCGATCGCCGCGATGAGTTCTTCCCGGCGGCGGCGAAAGGCGGCCACCGCTTCCACGTGGGCGTAGCGGACGACGCCACCCTCATCGATCAGAAACACGCCACGTTTCATGCCGATCAGGCCACGACATCCGTATTGGCCGGCAACTGTCATGTCTGGATCGCTGAGCAGAATGAAGGGCAGACCATGGCGCTCGCGGAATCTCCGGTGGGAATCGGCGTCATCGCGACTGATCCCGACCACGTCGACCCCGAGATCGGCGAATGCCTCGATGCCGTCGCGGTAATCGCACAGCTGGCGGGTGCAGACCGGGGTGTTATCACCCGGGTAGAACACGAGCAGCGTGCGACGCCCGGACCGTTCCAAGAGTGTGAAGGGATCGCCGTTATCGGCCATCAACGTGAAATCGGGTGCCTTCCGGCCGGTAGGGATGGACATGGTCTGTGCATTATAATGGAGTGGTGTAACTGCGATTCCGGAGATTGTCGAAGACGCCCATGCTCAAACTCACGCCCGCCACCCAGCCACGCACTTCAGCCAGAAGGCCCACCATCGGTCTTGCCATCGCCGGCGGCGGCCCGCTGGGCGCCATCTACGAACTGGGGGCGCTGCAGGCCATCGATGAAGCCATTGACGGCGTGCACATGCACGATCTCGACGTCTACGTTGGCGTCAGTTCGGGCGCATTCCTGTCGGCCAGCCTGGCCAATCGAATCACCGCCTGCCAGATGGCGCGCGTATTCATGAGCTCACCGGATGCCGAGTACGCCTTCCACCCGGAGATTTTCCTGCAGCCGGCGTTCCGCGAGTACCTCAGCCGCGCCGCCAGCCTGCCCGGGGTGCTGTTCGAAATGCTCGGCGAAATGATTCGCCACCCCGAGCGCATGACCAGCCTGGAAAGCGTGGAGGGGCTGAGCCGACTGATCCCGACCGGAATATTCGACAACTCAAATATCGAGGATTTCGTCGCCCAGGCGCTGGGCAAACCCGGCCGCAGCAACGACTTCCGCAAATTGCAGGCCAAACTCCGGATCGTGGCCGTCGAGCTCGATACCGGTCAGGCGGTGCGCTTTGGCGAGCCGGGGCACGACCATATCCCCATATCTACCGCGGTTCAGGCTTCCGCGGCCCTGCCGGGCCTTTACCCGCCGGTGGAAATCGACGGTCGATACTACGTCGACGGTGCACTCAGGCGCACACTGCACGCCTCGGTGGCACTCGAGGAAGGTGCCGACCTGCTGTTCGCCATCAATCCGCTGGTGCCGTTCGATGCCGACGGCGTGGTACCTGATCGGGGCGCAACACGCGACCGCATGGTCCGCGGCGGCCTGCCGGTGGTGCTCTCGCAGACCTTCCGTTCACTGATTCAGTCACGCATGCAGGTCGGCATGCGCAAGTACGAGACCGCCTACCCGGCATCGGCTCTGATGCTCGTCGAGCCCAACCGCAACGACGAGAAGATGTTCTACACCAACGTGTTCAGTTACGCCTCACGAAGCGATCTGGCCGAACATGCCTACCAGACGACCCGCCGTGAACTCCACGAGCGGGCCGATGAACTCGAAGCCTTTCTCGAGCCGTTCAATCTCGGCCTCAACCGCCAGGTTCTGGAGTCGCGGCAAACGCTGAACGACAGCCTGCGGCGAGAGCCGGTCCACTTTGCACCGGTCGGCAACTCGCTCGACCGCACGCTCGACAGCCTCGAAAGCCTGTTGCGCGAGTAATGCATCACCACAGGACAGTATCGACATGAACCGGGAATCCGGAAATGAAGCGGCGGCACCCGCCGTCGGCATGGTTTCGCTCGGCTGCCCAAAGGCACTGGTTGATTCCGAGGACATCCTGACGAGATTGCGCTCGGAAGGCTACCGCATCGCACCGGGATACGAGGATGCTGACCTGGTGGTAGTCAACACCTGCGGCTTCATCGACGAGGCCAAGGCCGAATCGCTGGAGACGATCAGTGAAGCCCTGTCGGCCAATGGCAAGGTACTGGTAACCGGGTGCATGGGCGCGAAGCCCGACGAGATTCGCAGCATCCATCCGAAGGTACTCGACGTCACGGGCCCGCACCAGGCCGAAGCCGTCCTGCGATCGATCAACACCCACCTGCCCCGTCCGCACGACCCCAGGGTCGACCTGGTGCCGCCGGGCGGTCTCAAACTCACGCCCCAGCACTACGCTTACCTCAAGATTTCAGAGGGTTGCAACCACAAGTGCAGTTTCTGCATCATCCCGTCGATGCGCGGCCGCCTGGTCAGTCGGCCGCTCGGACTGGTAATGAAGGAAGCCGAAGCACTGGTCGAGCGCGGAGTGAACGAACTGCTGGTGATCTCGCAGGATACCGGCGCCTACGGGGTCGATATGCGCTACCAGACCGACTACTGGCGCGAACGCGAGTGGGAGACTCGGCTCTACGACCTGGCCCGGGCCCTCGGTGAACTGGATGCCTGGGTGAGGCTGCACTACGTCTATCCCTACCCCCATATCGACCGACTGATACCGCTGATGGCCGACGGGTTGATCCTGCCCTACCTCGACATTCCGTTCCAGCATGCCAGCACACGCATTCTCAAGGCCATGCGCCGCCCGGCAGCCGCCGAAAACACGCTGGAACGCATCGCACACTGGCGGGAAGCCTGTCCGGAACTGGTGATCCGCTCAACCTTCATCGTCGGTTTTCCGGGCGAGACCGAGGAGGACTTCGAACAGCTGCTGGAATGGCTGGCGGAAGCAAAGCTCGACCGCATCGGCTGCTTCCGCTACTCGCCGGTCGAAGGCGCCGCCGCCAACGACCTGCCCGGTGCTGTGCCGGAAGAGGTCAAGGAAGAGCGCTGGCATCGCTTCATGCAACAGCAGGCGGAAATCAGCGCCGAACGTCTGGCCTGTCGGGTCGGCGCGTCCGAGACCGTCATCATCGACCAGGTCCTCGACGATCATGCCATCGGCCGCAGCTACGGCGACGCACCCGAGATCGATGGCGAAGTCATTATCATGGAACCCGGTCAGGTCACCCCTGGCGAGATGATCCGGGTCCGAATAGAGCACTCGGACGATTACGATCTGCATGCACGTCGAATTGCCGATTGAGGAACTGCACATTCCGATGCCCGTCTAACCGCATCGTGTCTCTCACAAAACTGAACGATTGGAGCCAATAGTGAAGAAATTGATTCTGCCCGTGGCAACCGCGCTGATCCTGGCCGGTTGCAGCTCAGACAACGATGAAGTCGAAACGACCGTTTCCGAACCCGCCCGCGATGCGGCTGCCGCGCCCGCTCGGGACACTGCGCCCGAAACGGGATCACGCCGTGATGTCCGCCGATCCGGGCAAGAACAGGTCAGCCCACAGCTCGCCGAGCCCGAAAGTTCGCCACAACGCGTCCCCAGACTGGAAGGAAGCGCCACCACTGACGGTTACGGCTTGACCATGATCGTCGATGGCAGTTCAACCGAGGCCTTCGAACAAAGCCTGGAACTGATCGCCGAGGACACGACCGCCGAGCAGTATCGGCAACTCGATGCGGCCATCCGTTACCTGCGGGCCTATTCTTCTTCCGCCTGGGGCGGAGTGGAAAACCTTTACTCCAGCCTGGACGGCAAAACCGGCGAGGAAATCATCGAGCAGGCGACTCGCTTGCGCGAGGAGCGCGCCAACCGATAGCCGGCCGCGCAATCGGTTTACCGATTTCCAGCCTACCGCTGCAAAAAAGGCCCTGCCGACTGGCAGGGCCTTTTTTCGTGGTCCTCGTGATTCGCTGAATCACGCAAACCTGTCCTCAGTGCCGGCAATGCCAGCCGTGATCGACGCCGAGCTGATGAATATATTCCATGGTTTCGGGAATCCAGGCATCGCCTCCTTCACGCTCGAAGAAGAACGGCTGGCGCTCGACCTGTTCCGGCGCGACCTGGTTCATCGTAGAGGCGTCGAACAGGCGACCGTTGAGCATGGTCCATGCGACGTTCTGGCTTTGCTCGATATCCTCGAGCACATCACCGTCGATCACCACCAGGTCGGCCAGTTTGCCTTCTTCGATGGAGCCAATATCACCATCCATACCGAAATAGCGGGCACCATCGTAGGTAGCACCGCGCAGCGCCTCCCAGGGGCTGAAACCGCCCTGCACCATGCTCCACATCTCCCAGTGTGCAGCCAGGCCGGCCAGCTGGCCGTGCGCGCCGATCACGACCGGCACACCCAGTTCATTGAGCACTTTCGCTTCCTCGGCCACGGCGACGTGGTTGTAGAGCTCGTCGGGTGCGGTCGGGCGCCGGATGGAACGCGGGTAGACCAGGAACCTGGGAACGAAATTCAACAGCTTCTCGTTCTTCCAGACCTCGTAACGGTCGTAGAAGTACTCTTCACCCATCATGCCGCCGTAGGCCACCACGAAGGTCGGGGAGTAGACGACGTCGGTCTGGCTCCAGAGCTGACGCATATCGTCGTAGGTACGCTTGATCGACAGGCTGTGCTCGATGCCGGTATGCCCATCGACAATCTGGCTGAGGTTCTGCTCCAGGCGCATGCCGCCCTCGGGCACCACCATGATGTCGAGGTTGTGGCCCGCCTCGATGACCTGCTGGCGCTGATCGCGCCGGAGATAGTTGTAGCTCTTAACCGAGATCGCACCCAGCTCCTTGTGACGACGCACGTGGAACTCGGCATCCTCGTAGGAATCGACCTTGGCCGTCGCACCTGGTGAAAGGGCACCGTAGAGGATACGGCCCGTCGACCAGATTCGCGGCGCCAGCACCTTGCCGGCACGCTGCAGTTCGGCCATGGAGAAGATCGCGGCATTGTCGTTGGACGGATCGTGGATGCTGGTGACGCCGAAGGCGAGATTGGCGATCTGGCTCCAGTTCTGCTGCGGGGTGAGCTGCTGGTTGCTCATCGGACCATGCGCATGGGCGTCGAAAAGGCCCGGAACGATGGTCTTGCCGTTCATTTCGAACACTTCGTAATCACCCGGGACTTCGATGTCATCACGAGATCCGACCGCAGCGATGCGATGGCCTTCGACCAGCACCACGCCGTCCTCGATCACTTCCTGCTCTTCGTGGGCATTACGCATGGTGACAATGCGCGCGCCCACCAGGGCAATGCGACCATCGTGGCGATCGCTGTCAACCTCGAAGCCAAGGCGAACACCCTCGGTTTCGGGCTCCGGCAGTTCATCCGGCGCACCTTCCAGGAAGGCAAAAGCATCGCGCAGGTCACGCTGGTACAGCGTGGCACCGTGCGACCAGGCCAGGTTGGCGTTGTCGTTGACGAAGTGAATGTGCTCCCCGCCACGGGCAGACACTTTCCGGACAGGGTAGCCGCGCTCATTGGCGTTGAGGTTGACGGTGCGACCGGCCGGGAAGAACGGCGCGATGTAGACGTTGTAATGCTCGGTGAAGGCCACCCAGCGTCCGTCGGGCGAGACCCGGTAGCCGGTCACCCAGTCGCCGCGCAAGTGCTCACGGTGGTCGTGTCCGTCAAGGGTCACGCTGTTGAGTACGCGTGCGAGATCGTTGCGTGAGGAGTAGAAAACACGCTCGCCGTCGGCGGAAAAATGTGGTTCGGTTCCCGAATCGTGAACCCGGACCATCTCGCCGCCGTCAACGCCGACCCGGTAGATACCGGTCCGCTCCGACCAGGCCGGCGAACTGATATAACCGCCGCCGGTGCGGCGAAACACCACCTGTTGCCCGTCCGGCGAAAACGACGGCTCAACGTAGTGACCTGGCTCGGTGGTCAGCGTTCGGCCGCGCCCGCGACCAACCGGCTCGATTCGGACCGACCCAAGCTCCTCGTCATCCCAGGTGGTATAAACGACAAAGCGAGAATCCGGCGAGAACGAAGGGTAGAACTCCCAGTGATCGTCCTGGGAAGTCAGGCGCGAACGCCGGTCGCGTTCCAGGTCGTGCAGCCACAGGTAGCCCATCGCCTGGTATATGGCGTGGCGTCCATCTGGACTGACCTGGGTCCAGCGCGCCATCTTCAGCTCGAAACTGTCCGGTGACACCTCGACATTGCGGCGCAGCGCCGGACGCACCTTCTTTTCGGTCTGCACGTGCACCTCGATTTCGGCATGCGAGCCGTCGGTGCCGATACGATGGAACTTGCCGCCGGTCCAGGCGACGATGGACTCACCGTCGGGATGCCACGAGAACGCAGGGAAATTGCCCATGTCGCCCGAGGTCTCCTGCTTGTCACGCTCCAGGCTGGTAAACAGCGTACGCTCGATACCCGATTCCAGGTCCTTGACCATCAGGCGGGAGGACAACTCGGTGGGGTTACGACGCACGAAAGCCAGCTTGCTGCCGTCGGGCGACAATACTGGTCTCACGGCGCCGCCCGGTCCTGAGACCACTGTTTCGACCTCGCCGGTTTCGCGATCCAGGCGCCGGATGGCGAAAATGCCGCTGTTGGCATCGCGGTTGTACTCCCACACCGCGCCCGGCGTGATGTCCTGGCTGAAGTAGACATGACGACCGTCAGTGGAAAAATAGGGTTCGGCAATATTTTTCTGCGATTGATCACCATGCAGGCGATCGACCAGCATTACGCCGCTGCCGCCGCCGCGATGATAGAGCCAGATCGAGCCGGCCGGAATCGAGCGCTGCGAAACATAAGCCTTGCGCGCGGCAATGTAGTCACCGTCGGGCGACCAGGCTGGGTTGTGCAGGATGTGATCACGCTCTTCGGTGACCTGATGCAGGTTGCCACCTTCGGCATCCATGATCCAGATGTTCTCCGCGCCTTTACGATCGGACACGAAGGCAATGGAGCGCCCGTCCGGACTGAACCGCGGCTGGAAGTTCCAGGCCAGGTCGTCGGTCAGGGCCTCGGCGGTGCCCCCGTCGATACCGACACGGTAGATGTCCCCAAGCATGTGGAAAATCAGGTACTGACCGTCCGGGCTGATATCCACGTCCGACCAGGTGACCTCACGGGTGTCGATGCTGATTGTCTCCCACTCGCCCGGCGGTTCGGTCACCGACCAGTCGGCATAGGGATCGTCATTGCCGTTGTCTTCATCGGCTGTTAACGCAAGCGGAAACAGCAGAGCCGACAGCAACATCCAGATTAAGGGGTTTCGCATAGGGCTGGGTCCTTGGAAGGTTTCAGGTTTCAGGTTTAAGGTTTCAGGTGTCAGGGCGGGCACAAACCAGGCTTTCCCGAAACCTGAACCCTGAAACCTGAACCCTTGTCTTGTCAATCATTTTCAGTTCCCTGCCTGGCCGGTTCGTTGGCCACTCCGTGCGGGACGTGGCCGGTGGCAACCTCCCGACTGGCGATCGAGCAGTGAATGGTCTGGTCATCGAAAAAGATATCGGCGCCGAACGAACGCAGGTAGGGCGCTTTTTCACGTCCACCCAGGAACATGGCCTCGTCGATGCGAATACCCCAGGCCCTGAGCGTGAGGATGACCCGCTTGTGCGCCGGAGCCGATCGCGCCGTGATCAGGGCGGTCCGGATCGGGTTCTCTTCCATCGGGTAGGCCGACTGAATACGCTGAATGCCTTCCAGTACCGGCTTGAAAGGTCCGGCGGCGAGCGGGTTGGCTGCCGCCCGACGCTCGCTGTCGGAAAATGCTTCCAGGCCCTGCTCCTTGAAGATGCGTTCGGCCTCGTCGGAAAAGATCACCGCGTCACCGTCGAAAGCGATTCGCAGCTGGGTCGAACGATTCTCGCGTATGGCCGTCGGCAAAATGGTCGCCGCCGCGTACCCGGCCATCAGCACCCGGCGAACATCATCCTCGTTGGCCGACAGAAACAGCTGTGCACCGGCCGGTTCGATGTATTGCGAGGGACTTGCGCCATTGGTGAATACCGCCCGTTGCACATCCAGGCCGTAGTGCTCGATGGAGTTGAAGATCCGCAGCCCGGTATCGGCACTGTTGCGCGACATCAAAACGACCTCGACACCGGGATGATCCATACCGTCGTCGTTCAACGCCAGCAGTTTACGCACCAGCGAGAAGGCCACTCCCTTGCCGAGCACGTCGTTCTCGTGCTTGCGCTGGTAGGCCATGTAGCGCTCCAGCCCCTCCTGTTCGAAAACGCGATGGGATTCGTCGAGATCGAACAGCGCCCGTGACGAAATGCCGACGGTCAGCGGCCCAGGGTCGGAACCGGCCGGCTTTGTGACGGAATCAGTCATGCTTCGATTATAACCAAGGTCAGTGACCGGACACTTCAGGCATCCGGCTGACCGAACTGCTCGGCGATGATGCGTTCCTCGAGGGTGTGTTCGGGGTCGAACAGCAGGCGATGTGTTGTGCTTTTCTTCTGTCGCACCTCCACCCTTTGCACATTGCGAACTTCGTCGTAATCGGCCGTTGCGCTGACCGGACGGCGCTGGTGATTGAGGATTTCGAAATACACCTCCGCGGATGCCGGCAGAATAGCTCCCTGCCAGCGCCTGGGACGGAATGGGCTGATCGGCGTCAGAACGATGGCATCCGTACCCAGCGGAAGAATCGGTCCGTGCGCGGACAGGTTGTAGGCCGTGGACCCGGCTGCGGTGGCCACGAGCACACCGTCGGAAACCAGTCGGGCGACACGCTCACGACCGTTGACCAGGATACGGATGTGCGCTGCCTGGTTGGTCTGCCTGAGCAGTGCTACCTCGTTGATGGCCACAGCCCGCTGCTGATCGCCACTTTCCGTGGTAGCCACCATTTCCAGCGGATTGAGCGCCACTTCGCGGGCATTTGCGATGCGCTCGGGCAGAACGTCGGCCGAGAACCGATTCATCAGGAACCCGACCTCGCCCAGGCGCATTCCGAACACCGGCACGTCCCGGTCGACGTTTTCGTGCAAGGTGTGCAGCATGAAGCCGTCACCGCCGAGCACAACCAGCACCTCGGCTTCATCCAGCCCGACCTCGCCATAACGCCGCCGCAACTCAGCAGCCGCCTCGCGCGAGCCAGGATGCTCGCTCGCCAGGATGGCCATGGCGAGGCCCGGGGTCATCCGGAAGTCGAATGCATCAACTGTCCGAGACCGTTGATGGCCACCTGGAGAACAGCGAAATCCTGCGAACTTGAGGTGTTACGCATTTCCTCGAGCATCACCGCAACCCGCTCGGTTTCGTCTGCATGTCGTTCGAACCAGATTTCGACGGGATCGTCTTCTTCACCGGCTTCCTCCAATACCCGACGAGTCAGTTGACGGTGGTGCCGGTAAAGATCGTCACGCAGATGCCCGCGTGCGTGGGCATGCCATTGCCGCTCAACCGGCAAGCTTTCGACCTGGTTGCGAAGCCACTTCAGACACAATCGGTCGAACAGCGCGAAGTAGATGCGCGCGACCTCCTCCACTTCCCGTTCCTGCATGCGCGCCTCATCGACGATATCGAGGGCCGAGTAGACAAAGCGCAACGTTGCAACTTCTTCGGCCAGCTTCTTGGGGAACCCGTCGGCCACCAGGGCATCGCGTCGTTCCTCAAGTGCCTCGCGTAAGTCTCCGGTCAGAAGACGTGGCAACACCTTGCGATACTCCCGGATGCCGGGGGCGAAGCGATCGACCCGGCTGGAAATATCAATACCGTAGCCGCCTGGCAGCGTGATCAGGCGGCGAGTGACCTGCCGCAAGAGGTTCCACATTTCCAACAGGGCTTCCACCTGGCGTGCTGCCGGAACCTTGTTGTCCAGCGCCTCGATCTTGCGCCAGAATTCGCGGGCGGTGAAAATTTCGCGCGCCACGGTGTAGGCCTTGGCCACGGTGGCGGAGCTGGCACCGGTATCTTCCTTCACTCGCATGGCAAACGGTGCGCTCATGCGGTTGACGATACTGTTGGTCACCCGGGTCGCGATGATCTCGCGCCACAGCCGATGTTCGGGCATCAGGCCGGCAAAGCGTTCGCGCAGCGGCGTCGGAAAGTAACCTTCCAGTTCACGGGACAGGTAGGGGTCTTCCGGGACGTCCGAGTCAAGCAGCTCCTGGTAGAGTCTGATCTTGGCATAGGACAACAGCAGCGACAGCTCCGGACGCGTCAAGCCCTGCCCGCGCGCCACTCGCTCACGCAGCTCCTCGTCATCGGGCAACTGCTCGAGATCACGATCGAGCACGCCCTGGCGTTCGAGCATGGCGATGAAGTGCGCCTCGGCCCCCAGCCGATCCCCGGTGAGGGCTTCCATCATGCTCAGCGCCTGGTTCTGCAGGTAATTGGATCGCAACACCAGGTCGCTGACCTCGCCGGTCATCTCATCGAGCAGAGTGTTGCGCTCGTCCAGCGTGATTTCCTCACGTTCGACAGCCAGGTTGAGCAGGATCTTGATGTTGACCTCATGGTCGGAGCAGTCCACACCGGCGGAGTTGTCGATGAAGTCGGTATTGATCGATCCGCCGTTCATGGCGTATTCGATTCGTCCGAGCTGGGTCAGTCCAAGATTACCGCCCTCGCCCACCACCCGACAGCGCAGTTCACCGCCGTTGACCCGTACCAGATTGTTGGCCAGGTCGCCGACGTCGGCGTGTGCCTCACGATGGCCCTTTACGTAAGTCCCGATGCCGCCATTCCAGAGCAGGTCCACCGGCGCCTTGAGTAATTCTCGAATGAGCTCATGCGGCGCCAGCGACTCCGCCTCGATACCGAGCCATTCGCGAACTTCGTCGGACAGCTCGATCGACTTGGCCTGGCGCGAAAAGACACCGCCACCTTTCGAGATCAGTTTCTCGTTGTAATCAGCCCAGCTCGAGCGAGGCCGCTCAAACAGCCGCTTGCGCTCCTTGTAGCTGGTCGCCGCGACCGGGTCGGGATCAAGGAAGATATGCATGTGGTTGAACGCGGCCTTGAGACGGATATGCTTCGACAGCAGCATGCCGTTGCCGAACACGTCGCCGCCCATGTCACCGATACCGACAACCGTGAAATCTTCCTTCTGCGTATCCAGCCCGAGTTCACGGAAATGACGCTTGACCGACTCCCAGGCACCTCGGGCAGTGATGCCCATCTTCTTGTGGTCGTAACCGTTGGACCCACCGGAGGCAAAGGCATCGCCAAGCCAGAACCCGTGCTCGGTGGAGATGGCGTTGGCAATGTCGGAGAAGGTCGCCGTCCCCTTGTCCGCGGCAACGACCAGGTAGGGGTCGTCGTCATCCTTTCGAACCACTCCATCGGGTGGCAAAACGTCATCCCCGTCCAGGTTGTCGGTGATATCCAGCATGCCGTTGATGAAAGACCGGTAACAATGCACAACCTCAGCCATGACTGCATCACGGTCCTCGCTCTCGGGCAGCTGCTTGGCCACAAAGCCGCCCTTGGCGCCGACAGGCACAATCATGGTGTTCTTGACGTTCTGTGCACGCAGCAGACCGAGCACCTCGGTTCGGAAGTCCTCGCGCCGGTCGGACCAGCGCAACCCTCCGCGAGCCACGGTACCGCCGCGCAGGTGGATGCCCTCCATGCGCGGTGAGTAAACCCAGATCTCCCGGAAAGGCCGCGGCTGGGGCAAATCGGGGACCCGCCCAGAGTCGAGCTTGAAGCTCAGGTACTCCGAGAACTCGCCACGCCGATTGACCTGGAACGCATTGGTTCTGAGCATGGCCCGGATCAAGTCGCAGAACCCCCGCAGGATACGGTCCTGGTCGGCCGAACTTACCGAGTTGAGCGCACGCAGAATGGCCTTGCGCAACGCCTCACCCTCAGTCTCGCCCGAATCACTCTCGCGAGCCTTGCACACATCCTCCAGAAACTCCTCTAGGACTTCGTCGTCGATACCAGCAGCCAGGTTCCGACACTGATCTTCCAGCGCTCGTCGGGCAGCCGACTTGTGCTTGCCGCTTTCTTCCACTCGCGAGGGATCGAACCGAGCCTCGAAATACTCCACGAGCAAGCGCGCGATCAGCGGCCAGGCCGCAAGCGTCTGCTCCATGTAGGTCTGGGAGAACGGCATTCCGGTCTGCAAGAGGTACTTGCAGCATGCCCGCAACACGTTGACTTGTCGCCAATCGAGTTGGGCCAGCATCACCATCCGGTTGAACCCGTCATTCTCGCAACGGCGCCTCCAGGTTTGCTCGAAAGCGTCCTGGAACTTGTCGCGAACACGATCAAGATCGATCTCCGCGTCACCCGACGGCAACATGTCGAAGTCCTGGATCCAGACGCTGTGGCCTTCGTTGACGCGCAAATCGTAGGGCCGTTCGGAGACGATTCGCATCCCCAGGTTCTCGAGCATGGGCAACACATCGCTAAGCGGCAACGGATCGCCATGCTTGAACAGCTTGAATCGCAGGATGCCGGTGTCGCGCTGACGTGGCTTGTAAAGGCTCCTGCGCAGGTCGCCGAGATCCCGCAACCTGGCGATGTTGTCGACATCGAAACTCGCCACGTGTGGCGAAACGTCTTCCATGTAGGAGGCCGGGAAAGCACGCCCAAAGCGCCTTGCAAGCTCCAGCCCCCGATCCTCGCCATACTCGCGCACCAGGCAGTCGGTCAGTTCGTCATCCCAGGACCGAATGGCCTGCTTGATCTTCTGCTCTATCTTTTCGAGATCGTAGTCCACCGTTTCGCCGGCGCGTGGGCGAACGATCAGGTGCACGCGCGCGAGCTTGGACTCGCCGACTTGCACGGCGAAATCAAGCCGGGCCCCCTTGAGCGATCGCTTGATGATCTGCTGGATGCGTTCACGATTTTCCGTGTTGAAACGATCACGCGGGATGAACACCATGCACGAAAAGAATCGGCCAAAGCGCTCACGCCGAATGAACAGCCGGGTCTGGCTTCGCTCCTGCAGGTCGAGCACGCCGGACCCCAGCGCCAGGAGTTCCTCGCTGGAGGCCTGAAACAGCTCGTCGCGTGGCAATGTTTCCAGAATATGCAGTAGCGCCTTGCCAGCGTGGCTGTTACCGCGAAGACCGGAAATTTCGAGCACTTCCTGCACCTTGCGACGCACCAGCGGCGTATCTTGGCAACGACGAATATACGCACCCGAGGTAAACAGGCCGATCAGGCGTTTTTCACCCGACACGCGGCCCTTTTCGTCGAAGTGGAGCACCGAGATGTAGTCCATGTAACCAGGCCGGTGCACCGTTGAAGTGGCATTGGTCTTGGTGATGATGATCGGATCATCCGGAGAGGCCGTTTCACTGCCGCGGGCCAACTCCTCAAGCGGCCGTACCGGTGCATTGCGATGTTCGGAGTGCATGATGCCTAACCCGCTCTCGGGCACGGCTCGCAAGACCCGGCCGTCAGCACCATCCTCGATCACGTACTCGCGGTAACCCAGGAAAGTGAAATGGTCGTTGGCCAGCCACTCGAAAAAGTCCCGGGTTTCGGCCAGCGCACCCTCACTCATCTGCGAGTGAGTCTTTGGCAGTTCCGAGGCAATCTCGTGAGCACGCGCGAGCATTGGTTTCCAGTCGGCCACTGCCCGGCGCACGTCGCCCAGCGCCAGCCTGACGCGCTCCTCGATACGGGCCAGCGACTCGGGAAAGGTCTGTCGCTCGACCTGCAAGTGCATCAGTGACTCCGGATGGCCGGACTTGTCGTCATCCTCCGCCACCAGATTCATCAGGTGACCACCCTGATCACGCTTGATGCGCATGACCGGGTGCACCACCAACTGAACCGAAACACCAAGATCCGACAGGGCCAGAACCACGGAATCGACAAGGAAAGGCATGTCGTCGTTGACGATCTCGATGATCGTGCGCGTCGAGGACCAGCCGTGCTGCTCTCGATCCGGGTTGTACACACGCAGATTCACCTCGCCGGAAACACGGCGACGTGCGAATTCCAGATACTCGCCAGCCATCACCGCAAGGTCGCCGACCTCCATCTCCTCGAGTTCGGCCAGCGGAACGCGCTGCAACATCCGTCGCGCGAACTCCGCCGTGAGACCATCTCTGCCGGCCGTCTCCTCGACCTGCTCGGCAATGCTTTCGAGCAACGCCAACTTGCGCTTCTGATTGTGACTCATCTCACCTGGCTCCCCTGCGACCCGGTGTGATCACCGGATCGGCTATGTCCGAACGATCAACTAACGCAGACCCGTCTCGTTGCGTGCAATAACCATGCGCTGGATCTCGCTGGTGCCCTCGTATATCTCCGTGATCTTGGCATCCCGGAAATAGCGCTCGACCGGCATCTCCTTGCTGTAGCCCATGCCACCGTGAATCTGGACGGCCTGGTGAGCGATCCACATTGCCGACTCGGAAGCAAACAGCTTGGCCATGGACCCCTCGGCGGTGAAACGTCCGCCGGTTTCGGCTGCCTGCATCTTTGCCCAGGCAGCCCTGAGCGTCAGCAAACGCGAGGCATCGAGTCGCGTTCTCATGTCGGCCAACTTGGCCTGAATCATCTGGAAACTGCCGATTTCCTTGCCGAACGCCTTGCGCTCACGAGCATATTCCACGCTGGCGTCAAAAGCCGCCTGGGCAATACCGACAGCTTGCGCGGCAATACCGATGCGACCGGCATCGAGTACACCCATCGCGATCTTGAAGCCCTGGCCTTCCTCGCCCAGGCGATCCTTGACCGGACACTTGTAGTCGGTCAGTTCGATCTCGCAGGTCGCAGATGCGCGGATACCGAGTTTGGGCTCGGTCTTGCCGCGGTGGTAGCCATCGCGCTCGGCATCGATCAGGAAGGCCGTCACACCGCGCGCACCGGCATCCGGATCAGTGACGGCAAACAGCACCAGGTAGCGCGCGACCGGGCCGGAGGTAATCCAGGACTTGCGCGCATTGATGACGTAATGGCTGCCATCGTCACTGAGCACCGCCCGGGACCTCATGTTGGCCGCATCCGAGCCCGACTGGGGTTCGGTCAGGGCATAGGCCCCGATCTCTTCGCCAGTAGCCACGGCGCGCACGTACTTCTGCTTCTGCTCTTCCGTGCCGTGCTTTAGAATTCCATTGCAAAACAGGGAGTTATTAACCGACATGATGGTGCCGTGAGCCGCATCTGCCGCCGAAACCTCCATCATGGCCAGGGCATATCCAATCGTGTCGAGACCGGCACCGCCGTAGGCCTCCGGGACCTCGATGCCCATCAGGCCGAGTTCACCCATGCGCTGGATGGTGGCCAGCGGAAACTCGCCGGAAGCATCGAATTCGGAGGCCACTGGGGCAATCTCGTCACGCGCGAAATCGCGCGCGGCAGCCTGAATCATCTGCTGCTCGTCGGTCAATTTGAAATCCATGAAACGCCTTCCTCGACTGTTTTTGTGGGGCTTGGCGGATTATACCGCCCGGGGCCCCGAAGATGGCGTCAGTGCCCGTGGCGCGTCCCTGCGGCTGGAAATTTCGCGAATCAGTTCACAAACCCGCAAATTCGACTTGACAGCGGCTCTGCGAGGTCTAGAATTAGAGTCTCCGGAGCGGGGTTCCCCCCTTCCCCATCCGGATCGCGGCCGAGGTTCCCCCCTTGCCTCGGCCGCACCTAAACATGAAGCGGCCGGAGTCCCGCACTCCGGCCGCTTTTTTTCCAGGGGATGCTGACAAGTGCCGCAAGCTCGTCTATAATTCGCGGCCTGTCGCAATCGACAGAAAAAAGACACACCGCACGGGTCAAACCCACACCTGCCCAGGTGGCGGAATTGGTAGACGCGCCAGCTTCAGGTGCTGGTATCCGAAAGGATGTGGGAGTTCGAGTCTCCCCCTGGGCACCATTGCTTCTCTCCCCTTCGCGAATCTCCTCAGTCCGGAAATGATTCCAATCACGGAGTGAGTACGGCTTCGCGCAAGGCGCGAAGAAGTGCTCACGGAGTTCGTGCCCAGCTCGAGTCTCCCCCTGGGAACCATTGCTTCTCTCCCCTTCGCGAATCTCCTCAGTCCGAAAATGATTCCAATCACGGAGTGAGTACGGCTTCGCCAAAGGCGCGAAGAAGTGCTCACGGAGTTCGTGCCCAGCTCGAGTCTCCCCCTGGGAACCACTTAACTCCCCCAAAACTGGCTCTTCACTGATTCGTGTGGGTAGCGTCATTTCATGACCGCATTCGGATACAGGTCGAGGCCACCCAGGTGGAAGTAGATTGCCGCTCTGAATCGGTCCCGGTTGCGGAAACCTCTTGCGTCTCGCTTGAGCTTCTGGATCATTGTGTTGAACCCTTCAGCTTGAGCATTGGTGGCCCCGGTCACCACGGCGGTGACGATGCCGTCGAGGTGCTTTTTAACCATTCGGGCCACCTTCTTGATCGGCTCCAGGCGCGAACGGATCGCCCAGCTGTACCATTCCTGCCAGCCACGCCTTGCCCAGCCGCGAGATTTGTAGTCCCAAAGGCACATCGCATGGGTTTTGATCGCCCAGGCTCGTGCCGTCTTCAAAT